>CAIWHQ010000024.1 GCA_903912465.1 uncultured Alphaproteobacteria bacterium
CGATCCCGACCTGCCGTCCGGCTCTGACAGGATCCTGGCCGCCCTCCGGCTTCTGGATCCCGACGGCCGCCATGACGTGGTCATCAACCTGCAGGGCGACATCCCCTTCATCGCCCCCGAAGCGATCCGGGCCTGCGCGGGTCTTCTGTCCGAACGTCCGGAGGCCGACATCTCGACCGTCATGGTCGCCGAATCGGATCCCGGGGACCGGGTGAACCCGGACATGCCCAAGGTGGTCGCCGCCATGGCACCGGACGGCCGCTCCGCCCGTGCCCTCTACTTCACCCGCTCGGTCCTCTACGGCGAGGGCCCGGTCTGGATCCACCACGGCATTTATGGATACCGGCGCCAGGCCCTGGAGCGCTTTACGGCCGCACCGCCATCGCCCCTCGAGCAGCGGGAGCGGCTGGAGCAGCTGCGCGCCCTGGAGCTGGGCATGATCCTCTGGTCCGCCGTACTGGACGAAGCACCGATCTCGGTGGACAACCCCGCTGACCTCGAGCGCGCCCGCGCCCATGCCCGTCGAATGGGAGACCTGGAATGAACCGCAACAGGATCGCCTTCCAGGGAGAGCTTGGGGCCAACAGCCACGAAGCCTGCCAGGCCGCCTTCCCCGACATGGAACCCGCGCCCTGCGCAACCTTCGAGGAGGCTTTCGAGGCCGTGCGGTCCGGTGATTGCCGTCTGGGCATGATCCCGGTGGAGAATTCCATCGCCGGCCGGGTTGCGGACGTCCATCACCTGCTGCCGTCCTCGGGACTGCGGATCATCGGCGAGTACTTCAAGCCCATCCATTTCCAGCTCATGGCCAATCCGGGCGTCCGGCTCGAGGACCTGAAGACCGTGGTCTCCATGCCCATCGCCTTCGCCCAGTGCCGGGAGGTGATCGCGAATCTTGGCCTGTCCCGGGATCCGGTCAGCGACACCGCCCTCGCAGCCCGCCGGCTCTCGGAGCATCCCGACCCGACCCGGGCCGCCATCGCTCCGGCCCTGGCGGCGCGGCTCTATGGCCTCGAGATCCTGCAGGCGGACATCGAGGACACCCACGACAACACCACGCGCTTCCTGGTCATGACCGCTGACCATGAGGCCCCGGCGCCGGCCCCGGGCGTCCGCTGCGTGACCAGCTTCGTCTTCCGGGTCCGGAACCTGCCGGCGGCCCTCTACAAGGCCCTCGGCGGCTTCGCCACCAACGGCGTCAACATGACCAAGGTGGAGAGCTACATGGAGAACGCAGCCTTCACGGCGACCTTCTTTTATTCCGAGATCGACGGGCGCCCCGAAGACCCCGCCGTCGCCCGGGCCTTTGAGGAACTGCAGTTCTTCTCGGAGCGGTTCGAGATCCTCGGCGTCTTCCCGGCGGACCCCTACCGCGACCACATCTGAGAGGGGTCAGTCCGCCGCCGCCCAGGCGCGGATAAGTTGGTGGGCAATGGCCATGGCAGGCGGGGCGAAGCTGCCCCGGATCTCGCCGGCCAGCAGGGCCCGGGCCTCGTCCCGCGTGTACCAGCGCACTTCGGACAGCTCGGTCTGGTCCGGCTGGGCTTCGTCGCTGTCCACCTCGGCGATCAGGCCGATCATCAGCGAATTGGGGAAGGGCCAGGGCTGAGACGAATGGTAGCGGACCGAGGTGGCCCTGAGGCCCGCCTCCTCGAAGAGCTCGCGGGCGCAGGCCTCCTCGATGGACTCTCCGGGCTCAAGAAACCCTGCGAGGGCCGAGAACATGCCGGCAGGCCAGGCCGCCTGGCGTCCCAGCATGCAGCGGTCGCCATTTACGGCCAGCATGATGACCACCGGGTCCGTCCTCGGGAAGTGATCGGCATTGCAGGCCGGACACTCCCGTTTCCAGCCGCCCTCCGCGGCCCGGGTCGGTTCGCCGCAGACGGAACAGGCGCGATGTTTGCGACGCCATTCGAAGACGCCCTTGGCCGTGCCGACGATGGCGGTCTCGCCCGGCGCAAGGCTCGACGCCAGGGCCCGGGCGTCCTCGAACCGGCCCATGCCCTGCAGCGGGCCGTCTGTAGGATCGGCCGGGCCTTCCAGGTCGATGGCGAACACTGCGGTCTCCTGCCAAAGACCCATGAACAGAAGCCGTTCGGGTCCACCGGACAGGTCCTCAACGAGGCGCGAGGGCAGGTAGGCGATCTGGGTCCCCCCCGAGGAGGACCGCTCAACAAGGGCCTTCCCGTTCCAGAGCACGAGGCCGAGGGACTGGTCGGAAGCGAGGCGTTCGGCAAGCCAGGCGGCGTCCTTGCGGTGCTCGCTGACGCGGTCGAGGGGATTGCCGGCGAAGGTGTTCTGGAAGGCGTTCAGGGACATGAGTCTGATATTAGCCCACAGGCGGAATTCTGCACACGCTTGCGTGTCGGCCTCAGGATCGCGATATAGGGAATGGAGATCGGCGACGGGCGGACGCCTCGCCAACTCGGTCAGGTCCGGAAGGAAGCAGCCGTAACGAGTCACGTTCCGGGTCGTTGTCCGGTCTCCACCCAGCCCGCATGGCGACCATGGCCGACGAAGATCTCACGCCCGAACCTGATGCGCCGGAGCGTGATCCCGATACCGCCGACATGTTCGGCGACCCTGCGCCGACTGCAATGCCAGCACCAGCGCCTGCCCGGGCACCGGCGTCCGAAGGCTCTGCGGCCTATACCGTCATCGCCCGGAAGTACCGCCCGCGGACCTTCGAGGACCTCTATGGCCAGGAGGCCATGGTCCGGACCCTGCGCAACGCCTTCGCGGCCGGACGCATCGCCCATGCCTTCATGCTCACCGGCGTGCGGGGGGTGGGCAAGACCACCACGGCCCGGCTCCTCGCCCGGGCGCTGAACTTCCAGACGGACTCCGTCGACGCCCCCAGCCTGGACCTGTCCGTCGAGGGGCGGCACTGCCGCGCCATCATCGAGGGCCGGCACATGGACGTCCTGGAGCTGGACGCCGCCAGCCGGACCGGCGTCGCCGACATGCGCGACCTCCTGGACGGGGTGCGCTACGCCCCGGTGGAGGCGCGCTACAAGGTCTACATCATCGACGAGGTGCACATGCTCTCGACGGGAGCCTTCAATGCGCTCCTGAAGACCCTCGAGGAGCCGCCGCCCCACGCCAAGTTCATCTTCGCCACCACCGAGATCCGCAAGGTGCCGGTGACCATCCTCTCCCGCTGCCAGAGGTTCGACCTGCGCCGGGTGGAGCCCGACGACATCATCCGCAACCTGCAGATGATCCTCGAGGCCGAGGGGGTGCGGGTCGAGGCCGAGGGCCTGACCCTGATCGCCCGGGCCGCCGAGGGCTCGGTGCGGGACGCCCAGTCCCTGCTGGACCAGGCCATCGTCCAGGCCGACCCCGGGCAGACCGTGCCCGCTGCCCTGATCCGCGACATGCTGGGCCTGGCCGACCGGGCCGGGACCCTGGACCTCTTCGAACATGTCCTGAAGGGCGATCCCGGTGGCGCCGTCAGCGCCTTCCGCCAGCTCTACGCCCTCGGCGCCGAGCCGGCCCAGGTCGTGCTCGACCTGCTGGAGCACGCACACGGTGCCTCGGTGGCCCGTGCTGTTGGCCCCCAGGCCCTGACCCTCCCGAAGGATCAGGCCGCCCGCCTCGCCGCCGCCGGCGCCGCCGTCTCGGCCCCCATTCTTGCCCGCCTCTGGCAGATGCTGCTCAAGGCCCACGATGAGGTCGGGCGCGCGCCGGACCCCGCGGCGGCGACAGACATGGCCCTGATCCGCCTGGCCCACGCCGCCGACCTGCCCGGGCCTGAAGAGGCCCTGAAGCTGCTGAGGAACGGCGAGGTGCCGGCCGGCAGCGGCGGATCCACGGGTGGCGGATCAACAGGCGGCGGCTCAACGGGCGGTGGAGCGGCCCAGGGTGGAGCGGCGAGAGCCCTGGCTCCCCAGAGCGCGCCCCAGTCCGCGCCCCAGGGTGCACTCCAGGCCGAGGCCCGGCAGACTCCGGTCCTGCAGACCTTCGAGGACCTGGTCGCCCTGATCGACGCCGAGCGGGACATCGCCCTCAAGCTCGACGTCGAGCGCTTCGTCCGTCCGGTCAGCTTCCGGCCCGGGGTCCTGGAGTTCGAGCCCGCGCCCGGCGCGCCCACCAACCTGGCCCAGCGCCTGGTGGGCCGCCTGAAGGCCTGGACCGGCCAGCCCTGGCTGGTGGCCGCCCAGGGCGGCGGGGGTGCCGAGAGCCTCTGGGAGCGCCAGACCCGGGAGGGCCGCGAGACCCGGGCCGAGATCAGCCAGGACCCCTTCGTCCTGTCCGTGCTCGAGGCCTTTCCGGGCGCAGAGGTCGTCCAGATCCGCCACCTGCCCCCGCCGGAGCCGGCCCTTGTCGACGACCTGGGGGAAGACGCGGCGGAGGACTAGCCCCCCGCCCCGCCCGGCGGACAGGCGGCGAGCTCGGGATCGAGGCGCAGCCGCACCCCGCCCACCATCACGTCCTGGACCTTGTCCCTGGGTGGCGCGACGCGGACGTCGCCGGCAAGGAACGGCTTGGAGTCCACCGGGCAAGGAAAGCCGAGGTCGCCCAGCTTGCGCCAGCCCGTTGCATCCGGTGTCCAGGCCTCAAGCCTAGTTCCGCGCTGCAACAGGACCTCGGCCTTGCCGTCATCGGTAACATCCAGGCTCATCGCACCACAGGGCTGCTCCCTGTCGCAGGAAATCGTGGCCGTACTGGAGATGAAATCAGCCGGAATGGGTGCGGCGCCCACGGGGATGACCACGGGCGGGGCGACGCGCACGGCCCTGCGCGTCTTGCTCCCCAGAGCCTCGCTGGCCGCACGCCGAATCTCCGCGTCGCGGGGCGCGTCCCCGGGACGGGCGGCCAGTTCTCGCAGGGCCGTCCGGCCAAGCTCGCCGGTGTCGAACCGCAGGAGGTCGAAGTCGAAGCGGTCCAGCGCGACCTGGCCGGTGGTCAGCCGCCGCATCTGGTCCATCACTGAAAGGCGGTCAGGGTCCCCGACCGGGCTGAGTGTGAACAGTATGGCGACAAGGGCCGCCAGGACCCCGGTCAGGTTCGCCTTGCCGAAGGCCTCGATCCAGGACCGCCGGGACAGAGCCGCCAGGAGGTGCCCGCCGGCGAAGACCGCCAGGACCAGGAGGCAGGCCAGGGCGCGGACCCGGTCAGGCGACAAGCCATGCTGGTCGATGCGCAGGAAGATCCCCACCGCGGCGATCACCACCAGGGGCGCCATCAGGAGGCCACCGAGCCGGGCGGCGTACCTGAGGATCCGCGGAATCTTCGCAGGATTGGTCTCATCCTGGACGGCGGCGTTGACCAGGACGATCAGGCCGACGCAGGCAGCCATGAGCAGGGCGGCGGCCGATCCGGTGTCCCAGAGGGGCTTGAGGCCGGTGAAGGGGAGGGTCGCCAGGAAGGCGGCCGCCAGCAGGACCATGAGGGGGAGGAGCCAGGCCAGCAGCCCAAGCCCAAGGGCCCGGGCGCCGGCCGCAAGGTCCGCCCGCCCGGCCGTGAAGTGGATCCCGAGCCCGAAGGCGAGGCCCGCCGCCGGCCAGAGGACGCCGGGCCGGAAGAGGAACTCGCCCACGGCCTTGAAGCCGATCATCCCGAAGAGGCCGGCCGCAAGGCCGCAAAGTCCGATCATGGCGCCTACAAGGGCCGCGGACAGCCCCCCGCGGACGGCGTTGGTCCAGGCGGTGGCGAAGTGGCGGGGCCAGGGGTTCCCCCGTCCGGCGCCTTCCCGGGCCAGGACGAGGACATGCCCGATGATCAAAGCCAGGCAGGTCAGGACCAGGGTGCCTGCTGCAGGGACCGGCGGCACGTCGGCGTTCAGCGGCGCACCCATGCGACCGACTCCCCCAAGGACCGAAATCCCCGCAGCCGCCAGTGTCCACAGGGCCAGGGTGCGCGGGCGCAGGGCCCCGTAGGCGCCGAGCAGCACGACAGGCAGCGTGAGCGAGGCCAGCGCCAGGATCCCGCGCACGGCCTTCAGGCCCTCAGTCTCTGGCGTCCAGCGGATCACCGCCCAGACCGCGATACCCCCGGCGAGGCCCAGGAGGGCGCGGACCGCGAGGTCCCGGAAGTCGGATCGTGGAACCGGTCGGGACGGTCGCGCCATGCTGTCATCCTTCCCAAGCGGGCGGGCTTGGACAGAATCACCCCTCGGGGTGCACCCTGCAAGTCGTTTCCGACCCATAGGAGGCAGGGGCCTTGGCCGCATCTGCGGGACCCGAGATCGAAAGGCTGATCAGCCTCCTGTCCCGCCTGCCGGGGTTGGGGCCCCGTTCGGCGCGCCGGGCCGCCCTCACCCTGCTCAAGCGGCGGGAGCAGTTGATGACCCCCCTGGCCGAGGCCCTGGCCGACGCCGCAGCCAAGGTCCGGGCCTGCACCACCTGCGGTGCCCTCGACACCCGGGATCCCTGCACGGTCTGCTCGGACGGGACCCGGGACGCGGGCCTGGTCTGCGTGGTGGAAGAGGCCGGCTCCCTCTGGGCGCTCGAGCGGGGCGGGACCTTCCGCGGGCGCTACCACGTCCTCGGCGGCCTGCTCTCGGCCCTCGACGGGGTCGGTCCCGACGACCTCAGGATCGCCGCCCTGGTCGCCCGGGTCGCCGCCGGCGGGGTGCGCGAGGTCATACTGGCCCTGCCGGCCACCGTGGACGGCCAGACCACCGCCCACTACCTGGCCGAGCGGCTGTCGGGGTCGGGTGCCGAGGTCACCCTGCTGGCCAGGGGCGTTCCCGTGGGCGGCGAACTGGACTGGCTGGACGACGGCACCCTGGCCCAGGCCCTGCGCGCCCGCCGTCCGGCCTGACCGCACCCGGTGACATGCCGGCGATTCCGGACTAGGAACACTTCATGAACTCCGAACTCCTGATCGCCCTCCTGGGTTTCGCCCTGGCCCTCATCGCCGGGGTCTGGGCCCTGTTCGAGCGGGGCCGGGCCGATCGCGCCGAGGCGCGGGTCTTTGACCTCCAGGGCACCGCCGCCCGGGTCCAGGTCATCGAGGACATGGCCGCCCGCAACGCCGAACTGCTGCAGGCCGAGGCCGCTGGCGCCATCGCCGACCAGCTTCTCCTCCGCGCCAACGAGAGCTTCGAGCTGCGCGAGAAGCTGGCCGAGGAGAAGCTGGCTGGCCAGCTCAAGCCCGTGACCGACACCCTCGAGAAGTTCCAGAAGCAGGTCACCGACATGGAGCAGGCCCGGGCCCAGGAGACTGGTGGCCTGCGCGAGCAGATCGGCGCGCTCCTGCAGGCTTCCACCGCCGCCAGGGACGAGACCCAGAAGCTCACCGCCGCCCTGCGCCGGGGCGTCGGCGTCCAGGGGCGCTGGGGCGAGCAAACCCTGCGCAACGTCCTGGAGATGGCGGGCCTGCAAAACCGGTTCGACTTCCTCGAGCAGGTCACGATCACCTCCGGCGAGCGTCGCCAGCGGCCCGACGTGGTGGTCCGCATGCCCGGTGGCGGCGAGCTGGTCATCGACGCCAAGGTCTCCATCAGTGCCTTCCTCGACGCCCAGGACGCCCCGGACGAGCCCCAGCGCGAGGCCGCCCTGGCCCGCCACGCCGACAGTGTCCGCAATCACGTCAGGACCCTGGCCTCCCGGGGTTACCAGGACGAACTGGGCGGCAGCGCCGACTTCGTAGCCATGTTCATCCCCGGCGACAGCTTCCTGGTGGCCGCCCTCGACCGCCAGCCCGACCTCCTGACCGAGGCCATGGGCCAGAAGGTGGTGGTGGTTACGCCCACCACCCTCTTCGCCCTGTGCAAGGCCGTCTCCTACGGCTGGCGGGTCGAGGACCAGGCCCGGGGCGCCGCCGAGATCGCCCGGGTCGCCCGGGAGCTCTACAAGCGTCTCTCCGACATGGGCGGCCATGTGGCCGGGGTCGGCAAGGCCCTGACCCAGGCCGTGGAGCGCTACAACCAGGTCGTCGGATCCCTGGAGAGCCGGGTCCTGCCCCAGGCCCGGCGCTTCGAGGCCCTGGGCGTGGACCACGAGGGCAAGCCCATGCCCGAGCTCCCCCATATCGAGGTTGGCGTCCGTCCCCTGGCCCGTCCCGAAGCCAGGGCCGACGACGGCGCGGCTTGACGCTGCCCTGACCCGTCCCTAACTGGCGAAGCCATGGCCCTGCGCGAGATCCTCACCGTCCCCAATCCTGTGCTGAAACAGGTCTCCACCCCCGTCGAGCGGGTGGATGACGACCTGCGCCAGCTGATGGATGACATGCTGGAGACCATGTACGCCGCCCCGGGCATAGGCCTGGCGGCCATCCAGGTGGGGGTGCCCCGGCAGGTGATCGTCATGGACCTGGCCCGGCAGGACGATCCCCCCGAGCCCCGCTACTTCGTCAATCCCGAGATCCTCTGGGCCTCGGATGAGACCGCCCCCTACGAGGAGGGGTGCCTGTCGGTGCCCGAGGTCTACGATGAGGTGGATCGCCCGGCCCGGGTCCGGCTGCGCTATCTCGACTACAACGGCCAGGAAGTGATCGAGGAGGCCGAGGGCCTGTTCGCCGTCTGCATCCAGCACGAGATGGACCACCTCAAGGGCGTCCTCTTCATCGATCACCTGTCCCGGCTCAAGCGCGATCGGGCGGTCGCCCGGGTGCGCAAGCTGGCCCGTGCGGGCTGATCCCGCCCCTTCGGGTTTCCCCCTCTTTCAGTTCCCCCCCTTTCGGTTCCCTCGCCGCCGCCAGAGGGGTAAACCCGCCCCATGCGCCTCGCCTTCCTGGGAACCCCCGACATCGCCGCCGCCTGTCTCGCCGCCTTGGCGCAGGCTGGGCACGAGGTCGTCGCCGTCTACGCCCAGCCGCCGGCACCCCGGGGTCGCGGCCAGGCGTTGCGCCCCTCGCCGGTCCAGGCCCTGGCGGAGTCTCTCGGCCTGCCGGTCCGCACCCCGTCCTCCATGCGCGACCCGGCTGAGATCGAGGCCTTCCGCGCCCTCGACCTCGACGCCGCCGTGGTGGTGGCCTACGGCCAGATCCTGCCCCGGGAGGTGCTGGAGGCGCCGCGCCTGGGCGCCTTCAACCTGCACGCCTCCCTCCTGCCCCGCTGGCGGGGCGCAGCCCCCATCCAGCGCGCCATACTGGCCGGCGACAAGGAGACCGGCGTCCAGGTCATGCGCATGACGGAAGGGCTGGACGAAGGCCCCATCCTCGCCACCGCCCGGCTCGACATCCGACCCGACGAGACCGCCGGCACCCTTCACGACCGCATGGCCGGGGCCGGGGCCGCCCTGCTGGTCGACACCCTGGCCGACATCGCCGCCGGCCGCGCCATCGAGAGGCCCCAGGCCGTCGAGGGTGCCACCTACGCGAAGAAGATCAGCGCCCGCACCGCCCGCCTCCGCTGGGCCCGCCCCGCTGCCGAACTGGACAGCAAGGTCCGCGGCCTCTCGCCCTTCCCGGGCGCCTGGTTCGAGGCCCCCGGGCCCCGTGGCCCGGTGCGTGTAAAGGCCCTGCTCAGCCGGGCCGAGGTCGGGTCGGGGGCACCGGGGATGGTCCTGGACGAGGCCCTCCTGGTGGCGACGGGCGAGGGCGCCGTGCGCCTGCTCCGCCTCCAGCGCGAGGGCCGGGGGCCTCAGGACGCCGCCGATTTCCTGCGCGGCCTGCCCCTGCCCGCCGGGACGCAGCTGGCCTGATGCCCCGCTACCGCCTGACCCTCGAGTACGATGGCGGCCCCTACAAGGGCTTCCAGGCCCAGGGCGACCTGCCCACGGTCCAGGGCGCAGTGGAGCGGGCGGTCCTGGCCTTCAGCGGCGAGACCCTGCGCCTGCAGGCCGCCGGTCGCACCGACACCGGGGTCCACGCCACCGGCCAGGTGGTGCACGTGGACCTTTCGAAGGACTGGTCCGCACTGACCGTGCGCAACGCCCTCAACGCCCACCTGGTCGACGAGGCGGTGGTGGTGCTGGAGGCTGAGGTCGCGCCGGAGGGCTGGCATGCCCGCTTCTCGGCCACCGAGCGGCGCTATCTCTACCGCATCCTCAACCGGCCGGCGCCCCCCGCCCTCGACCGCGGCCGGGTCTGGCATGTGAGGACGCCCCTGGACGCTGCAGCCATGCACGCCGCCGCCCAGACCCTGGTGGGTCATCACGACTTCACCACCTTCCGCGACCTGGCCTGCCAGGCCAAGTCGCCGGTCAAGACCCTGGACCTGGCCGAGGTCAGCCGCCGGGGCGAGGAGGTCTGGCTCAGCTTCGCCTCGCGCTCTTTCCTTCACCGACAGGTGCGGTCCATGACCGGCACCCTGGCCGAGGTCGGCGTTGGGCGGTGGACGGCGCAGGACGTGAAGGCCGCCCTGGAGGCGCGCGATCGCCGGGCCTGCGGCCCGGTTGCGCCGGCGTCGGGCCTCAGCCTGACAGGCGTCGCCTACGCCGAAGGCGGCGCGGCGAAGTAGCGGCGGATCAGGGTCTCGTAGACCGCTTGCAGGCGACGGATCTCTTCCACCGGCGCCCGCTCGTCCACGGCGTGCATGGTGCGGCCCACCAGGCCCAGCTCGACCACCGGGCAGAGGTCGCGGATGAACCGGGCGTCCGAGGTCCCCCCCGTGGTCGACAGGTCCGGCCGCTGTCCCGACACCGCCTCGACGGCGCCGGCCACCAGCTCGGTAAAGGGGCCCTGCTCGGTCAGGAAGGCCTCGCCGCTGATCGCCGGGGTCAGGGTGATCGTCCCTGGGAATCCCTCCGCCGCCCGGTCGGCCTCAGCCTGGATCCAGGCGGCCAGGTCCGCGCCCCGGTGGGTGGGGTTGAAGCGGATGTTCAGCCGCGCCGTAGCGACGGCGGGGATCAGGTTGGTGGTGGGATTGCCCACGTCCACCGTGGTGACCTCCAGGTTCGAGGGCTGGAAGTCGGCATAGCCTTCATCCAGCACCTGCGCCTCAAGCGCCGCCAGCAGGCGGATGAGCACCGGTACGGGATTGGCCGCCCGGTGCGGGTAGGCCACATGCCCCTGGATCCCCTCGACCCGGACGCCGACATTGATCGAGCCCCGGCGGCCGATCTTGACCATGTCGCCAAAGCTCTCGGCGCTGGTCGGCTCGCCGACGATGCAGTGGTCGAGGATCTCACCCTCGGCCCTCAGGGTCTCGACCACCCGCTTGGTGCCGTCGAGGGCCACGCCCTCCTCGTCGCCGGTGATCAGGAAGGACAGGGAGCCCGTCACCGCCCCCTCGGCCAGGGCAGAAGCGGCGGCGGCGGCGAAGGCGGCGATGGCGCTCTTCATGTCCACGGCCCCGCGGCCGATCAGTACACCGTCGACGATGTCGGCGGCAAAGGCCTCGCGGCTCCAGGCGGCCACATCGCCCACCGGCACCACGTCCGTGTGGCCAGCGAAGCAGAGGTTGGGCCGGGCTGTCCCGATCCGGGCGTAAAGGTTCTCGATCTCGCCAAACCGCATCCGGCGGCAGGCAAAGCCGAGGCCCGCAAGGACCTGCTCGACCACATCCATGGCCCCGGCGTCGGCAGGGGTCACGGACGGGCGCCGGATCAGCTCCCGGGTCAGTTCGACGGCGTCGATCCCGGCCATGGGCCTAGTCCCTCAGAAGCTCGTTGATGGAGGTCTTGGCCCGGGTCCGGGCGTCCACGGTCTTCATGATCACCGCGCAGTAGGTTCCCGGCAGGCCCTCGTGGGGGCTCGGCCGGGACCCGGACATGACCACCGAATAGGGCGGCACCTCGCCGGTGAAGACCTCGCCGGTCCGTCGGTCGATGATGGGGGTGGTCGAGGTCAGGTAGACACCCATGGACAGGACGCTGCCCTCGCGCACGATCACGCCCTCAGCCACCTCGGAACGGGCGCCGATGAAGCAGTTGTCCTCGATGATGGTCGGGTTGGCCTGCAGGGGCTCCAGCACGCCGCCGATCCCCGCCCCGCCGGACAGGTGCACGTTCTTGCCGATCTGGGCGCAGGACCCGACCGTGGCCCAGGTGTCGACCATGGTCCCCTCGTCCACGAAGGCGCCGATGTTCACGAAGGAGGGCATCAGCACCACGTTGCGGGCGATGAAGGCACCCTTGCGGACCACGCAGCCGGGCACGGCGCGGAAGCCGGCGGCTTCGAAGCGGGCGGCCTCCCACCCCTCGAACTTGGTGTCCACCTTGTCCCAGTAGGGGCCAGGGCCGGGGGCGGAGTGTACCCGGTTCGGGTTCAAGCGGAAGGACAGGAGGATGGCCTGCTTGGCCCACTGATGGGTCGTCCAGGTGCCGTCCTCGCCCCGGGTCGCCACCCTCAGGTCGCCGCTGTCCAGCTGGCGCAGGGTCTCGTCCACGGCGGTCCGCACCGGGCCGGTGGTGGCGGTGGAGACCTGGTCCCGGGCCTCCCAGGCGGCTTCGATCTCGGCGCGGAGGTCGGCGTAGGTCAGGCTCATCAGACGGTCTCCCGGAGGCGGGCGTGATTGAGGAAGGGGGTCAGGTGCGCGGTCCGGTGGTGCACGAAGGCGGCTTCCGAAGCCGGGGCGCGGGGACCGACCAGGACCGTGGTCATGCCCAGGTCGAAGGCCGGTTTCAGGTTGCGCTCGGAGTCCTCGAAGAAGGCGGTGGCGGCGGGGTCCAGGCCGTGGCCGTCGATCATCCGTGTAAAGCCCAAGGGGTCGGGCTTGGGCGCGAAACCGAAGGAATGGATGTGGAAGACCTCGTCGAACAGATGGGCCAGCCCCAGGTGATTCAGCACCCGCTCGGCGTGGAAGTCGTCGGCATTGGTGAAGATCAGCCGGCGCCCGGGCAGGCGGGCCAGGGCCACGAGCAGCGCCGGATCGTGGGCCAGGGCGTCCAGGCTGAGGTCGTGGAACAGGGCGTGGAAGTCCGCCGGGTCGACCCCATGGTGGTGCATAAGTCCGCCCAGGGTCAGGCCATGCTCGGCCAGGTACTTCTTCTGCAGGGCGAAGGCGGCGTCCCGCTCCAGCCCCGTCACCTTCATGACGAAGGCGGTCATGCGGCTCTCCACCTGCCGCATGAAGCCGGACTCCTCCGGGTAGAGGGTGTTGTCCAGGTCAAACAGCCAGGTGTCGATATGGCTGAGGTCCGGGATCATCGGGTGATCAGGGTTCCTGACCCGTGTTCGGTGAACAGCTCGACCAGCATGGCGTGGGCGCGCCGGCCGTCCAGGATGACCACCGCCTCGACCCCGGCCTCGACTGCGGCGATGGCGGTCTCC
>CAIWHQ010000025.1 GCA_903912465.1 uncultured Alphaproteobacteria bacterium
AAGGTCATCGGCGCCACGGGCAATAACCTGCAGTCGGTGACGGCAGAGATCCCGGTGGGGACCCTGACCTGCATCACCGGCGTGTCCGGCGGCGGCAAGTCGACCTTCACCATCGAGACCCTCTACAAGGCCGCAGCACGCCGCCTGCACAACGCCGCCGACGCCCCGGCCCCGCATGACCGGATCGAGGGCCTGCAGCACTTCGACAAGGTCATCGACATCGACCAGTCGCCCATTGGCCGCACGCCGCGCTCAAACCCGGCCACCTATACCGGTGCCTTCCAGCCCATCCGGGACTGGTTTGCGGGCCTGCCCGAAGCCAAGGCGCGGGGATATGGGCCGGGCCGGTTCAGCTTCAACGTCAAGGGCGGCCGCTGCGAGGCCTGCCAGGGCGACGGGCTGATCAAGATCGAGATGCACTTCCTACCCGACGTCTATGTCACCTGCGACGTCTGCAACGGCCGTCGCTACAACCGCGAGACCCTGGAGATCCTGTTCAAGGGCAAGTCCATCTCGGACGTCCTGGATATGACGGTCGACGAGGCGCACGACTTCTTCAAGGCGGTACCGACCGTGCGGGAGAAGATGGCGACCCTTCGGCGGGTGGGCCTGGGCTACGTCAAGGTCGGACAGCAGGCGACCACCCTGTCGGGTGGCGAGGCGCAGAGGGTCAAGCTGTCCAAGGAACTTTCGCGCCGCGCCACGGGCAAGACCCTCTACATCCTGGATGAACCCACCACCGGCCTGCACTTCGAGGACGTCCGGAAACTCCTGGAGGTCCTCCATGAACTGGCCGACGCCGGGAACACCGTGGTGGTGATCGAACACAACCTGGACGTCGTGAAGACCGCCGACTGGATCCTCGACTTCGGCCCGGAAGGCGGCGACGGCGGCGGCAAGATCGTCGCCTTCGGGACCCCGGAGGCCGTCGCGGCGGAACCGGCAAGCTGGACGGGACGCTATCTGGCGGACATTCTGGCCCGGCATGAAGACAGGCGAATGGCCCGGCGTCGCGCGGTCATGGCCTGAAAACCCGAAACGGCACCACGAGGGAGACTAACGATGAAACTCTATGGCGCGCCGAACCCGGCCCCCAACCCCCGCCGCGTGCGCATCTTCCTGGCGGAAAAGGGCATGAACCTGCCTGAGACGCGCATCGACATGATGAAACGCGAGCACAAGTCCGAGGAATTCCGGGCCCGCAACCCCCTGGGCCAGATCCCCACCCTCGAGCTCGACGACGGAACCTGCATCTCCGAGACGGTGGCCATCTGCCGCTATTTCGACGAGGTCCACCCCGAGCCGCCCATGTTCGGCAGGACGGCGGTGGAGAAGGCGCTCGTGGACCAGTGGATCCGCCGGGTCGAGTTCGTCGCCATGATGCCGGTCGGCAACTTCTGGCGCCACGCCCACCCGCGTACGGCAGCCCTGCTGACCCAGTACAAGGACTTCGGGGAGTCGAACCGCGAGACCTTTGCGGGTGCCCAGAGGTTCTTTGACAGGGCCCTCCAGGACCGGGAGTACCTGGCCCTCGACACCCTGACCATGGCGGACATCTGCCTGCAGACGACGCTGGATTTCGCCGACTGGATCGGCCTGCCCTGTGATCCGGAGCTCAAGTCCCTCGCAGCCTGGCGCGAACGCCTGGCCGCCCGCCCCAGCGCCTCCGCCTGAGCTAGATGGCGGAACGGCGGGCCCGGATCCCGCGGTAGATCACCGCTGCGGGTGCCGACATGACGGCGTTGTAGATCGCACTCATGAAGGCACTGAACAGGATCATCAGGATCTGGCCCGGTGAAAAATAGGCTTTCAGGGACGACATGTCCGGGGTCATCACCTTGCCGACGGCCGCGACATCGCCGCCGGAGAGGATGGCACCCAGGGCGGCAACCAGGACCATGGACAGAAGGTAGAAGATCAGAATGGCGATGATCGCCAGGAGGTAGGTCCCGAACATCGGCCAGAAGAGACCCTGCGTCATGCGCCAGGAATCGAAGATAGCCAGCCGGTCCTCAGAAAAGGTGATCACCGGCCCCAGCGACATCCGGACGGCCACGTAGACCAGCAGACCGGACAGGCCGAAGCCAAACAGCCCGCCGAACAGGGGACCCGCACCCGCAAGCCCGAAGAGGCCGGCAGCTATGCCGCCCACCATCACCACCGCGACCACGGCGAGGATGAAGAGGAGGGTATAGATGAGCGACAGGGCGATCAGACGGGCTTCCTCGCGGCCAAACTGGACCGGGTGGCGGCGCGAGTCCTCGGGGTCGAGGACCAGTCTGAAGACCGCCGCGGCGATCACCGCCTGGACGACCAGGCCGACGGGAAGCAGGACTGCATAGAGGGGCGCGAGCGCCAGGAAGCTCTCGAGGGCCGCCGATGGGTCATTCGACGGGTTGGCGCTGGCCGCCTCGAGTTCGGCAAGTCTGGTGTTAAGCCCCAGGCCGAACAGGGCCAGAGGCATGAGCAGGTTCACCACCAGGAAGAAGCCGGCCCAGATCAGAAGGGTCCGGGGTTTCTCCCAGGTGACCCTGAAGCCTTCAAATGCCGCATCTGTCGCGGAAAACACCGTCATGTCGCGCACCTGAACCGTTACCCGGAGGGCCTTGAATCGGTTCTTTCCCTTGACGCTATTTGGCGACTGCACCCTGTCATGTGCAAGGGTAGCGGAGGTTCGGCTCGCGATCCCGCAAGATCGTTGCTAGTTAGCCACGCATGTCCATTCCTCCCATACACGTCATCGGCGGCGGCCTGGCCGGTTCCGAAGCCGCCTGGCAGATCGCCCAGGCCGGTGTCCCCGTCATCCTGCATGAAATGCGACCCGTCCGGGGCACCGACGCCCACCACACGGACGGGCTTGCCGAACTGGTCTGTTCGAACTCCTTCCGGGCCGACGACTGGACGTCGAACGCCGTGGGCCTGCTGCACGGCGAGATGCGCAACCTCGATTCCCTGATCCTGGCCTGCGGCGACGCCCACCAGGTGCCAGCCGGGGGGGCCCTTGCCGTCGACCGGGACGGCTTCTCGGCCGCCGTGACGGCGCGTCTTACCGCCCATCCCCTCGTGACGGTCGAGCGGGGCGAGGTGGCGGGCGAGCCTCCGGCCGACTGGGACAGCGTCATCATCGCGACGGGGCCCCTGACCTCCCCCGACCTGGCGGCAGCCATCCAGGGGCTGACCGGTGAGGATGAACTGTCCTTCTTTGACGCCATCGCCCCGATCGTGACCCTGGAGTCCGTCGACATGGACATCGCCTGGCGCCAATCGCGCTACGACAAGGCCGGGCCCGGCGGCGATACCCAGGCCTACATCAACTGTCCCATGGACCGGGACCAGTACGAGGCCTTCATCGACGCCCTGCTGGCGGGACCGAAGTCGGAATTCCGCGAGTGGGAGAACGTGCCCTACTTCGATGGCTGCCTGCCGATCGAGGTCATGGCGGAGCGTGGGCGAGAAACCCTTAGGCATGGTCCGATGAAGCCCGTCGGCCTGACCAACGCCCACCGTCCCGAGGAAAAGGCCTGGGCCGTTGTCCAACTGCGCCAGGACAACGCCCTTGGCAGTCTGTGGAACATGGTCGGCTTCCAGACCAAGCTGAAGCACGGTGCCCAGTCCGAGATCTTCCGGATGATCCCCGGGCTGGAGAAGGCCGTCTTTGCCCGGCTTGGCGGCCTGCACCGGAACACCTTCCTGAACAGTCCCCGGCTCCTGGATCGCCAGCTGCGGCTCCGGGCCCAGCCCCGGCTCCGGTTCGCCGGACAGATCACGGGTGTGGAGGGCTATGTGGAGAGCGCGGCCATGGGCCTCGTCGCCGGCCGGCTTGCGGCGGCGGAGCGGCTGGGTCGCGTCCTGGAGGCCCCGCCAGCCACGACCGCCCTGGGCTCCCTGGTCAACCACATCACGGGTGGGCACCTGGACGGTGGCCGCGGATCCTTCCAGCCCATGAACATCAATTACGGCCTGATGCCTGTGGTGGAAGCGCCGAAGCGGGACGCCGACGGGCGGCGGCTGGGCTCAAAGATCCGGAGCCAAGGCCGCAAGCTTGCCATGGGCGAGCGCGCCCTGGCGGACCTGGCCGCCTGGGCGTCAGACGCGCCCGGTCAGCACAGCGCCCATCAGTCGCAGGCGGTCCCCGAGGTCTGACGGGGGACGACCCCGGGCCCGGGCCCGGGCGAGGGCCGCATGGGCGACCGCAGGGAAGGCTCGCGCCGTCACGCCCCGTGCCGCCTGAAGGCGGGTCTCCATGGGGGCCTGGGCGGCGTCCAGCGAGAGACCTGCAGTCCGGACTAGGCGGCCGATCGACCAGGCTCCGCCCCCGGCCCGCGCCGCACCGGGATCGCTCTCAGGGTCGAGGATGGACGCCGCCAGCACGGCGCAGCCGCCGCCCGAACCATCGGCCCACTCCAGGGCCTCCTCCAGGGTCAGGGGCCGGGGGTCCAGTTCCCGGTAGCGGACATCCACCAGGGCCTCGAGGGCCCCGGGGTCCAGGCTGAAGGTCCTGGCCGCCTCGGCCAGGGCCTGGGCGACGGGATGGCGACGGACAGGGCCACCGGAGGCCATCTCGGCCAACACCTCTCCCCACCAGGCCAGGCGCATCTCGCCGACAAGGGGGGTCGAGGCGGTGCGCGGCGCGCGGGCCAGTTCCTGGTCGAAGGCATAGAGGGCAACCAGGGCCCGGCGGGCCTCGGCGCCGGCGGCGAAACGACTGGACAACCAGCGGTCGGGGTCTGTCCGCGCCAGCGCGGCGTCGAGATCCTCGGGGGCGGAGGTGTCTGGATCCGGCATGACCTGGGGCGTCGGGCTCAATGGAAAACGGGCCCGCAGGGACTGCGGGCCCGTCCGTTCCGGTCAGATCCGGGGATCAGCCGAAGATGGTCTGGTTCATGCCCATGGTGGCGAGCATGGGGATGGAGAGGAAGGTGTTCAGGCGCGAGAAGAGCATGGCCGTCCTGGCCGCCTTGGCCTTGGCGTCGGCGTCGGCCTCCACGATCCCCAGGGCGATCTTCTGGTTCGGCCAGATGAAGACCCAGACGTTGAAGAACATGATGGTGGCGAGCCACATGCCCATGCCGATGAAGGCGTGCTGGGGATTCTGGCTGGTCAGGCCCAGAGCGAAGGCGTCGAACAGGTAGCCGCGGTTGTAGGCGAGGATGACGCCGGCCACCCAGGTGAGCAGGGCCGCCCAGCGGAACCAGAAGAGGGCTTCGGGCGCGATGTATTTGGACACGGCCGGCTTCAGCTCGGCCGGGATCTCCGGCATTTTCCGAAGCTGGACGAAGTTGAAATAGTACAGCAGGCCGATCCACATGATGCCGAACACCAGGTGCACGAAGCGCAGCACCGCCTGAACGAAGGTCGCGTCGACCCCGCCGGCGTGATGCATGTAACCGCCCACCACAACCAACGAGATGATCGAGCTCAGGATCATCGTATTCCGCAGGTTGGACAGCAGTCCCGAGACAAGTTTTGACATTTTCCAGCCCTCTGAGAGTCTACCCTTAAACCCTTCTTAAGGGCATTCGGCGGGCTCGGGAAGCGGCGGTTTGAACCGGATCAAACCGCGATCAGGGCGGCGGCGACCCGGCGGCCCTCCGAGGTCAGCAGGTTGTAGAGCCGGGCTGCCGCCGGGGTGTCGAGGAACTCGAGTCCCAGTCCTGCGGCGAGAAAGGCCTGGCGCACCTCCCGCGGTGGAAGAGCGTTGGACGCACCCATCCCCAGGACCAGGAGCTCGCTGACCGCCGGCCCCGCCTTCAGGACCGAAGCGAGGGTCTCTACAGACAGGGCCGCCGCCGAGGCGATGGGCCAGGGATGGGCGACATCGTCCAGGATCAGGACGGAACCCGGCCGCCAGTCGCCGGACAGCCGGAACCCGCCTCCGCCGAAGGCGTCGACCTGCGGCGCCGCGCGGGTCATCTGCGCCGGGCGTCCGCCGGCTTCAGGGGCATCACGTCCTCGTCGTCCCGGCGCACGCCCCAGAGCAGGATGATGGGCAGGGCGACAAAGATGGACGAATAGGTGCCGATGATCACACCGAACACCATGGTGAAGACGAGGGGCAGCAGGACCGGCCCGCCCAGGAACAGGGCACCCGAGAGGGCGATGATGGCGGTGGAACCCGTGATCAGGGTTCGCGACAGCCGCTCGTTCTCAGACCTGTTGATGATCTCGCCGAGGGGGGTGGTCTTGTACTTCCGCAGGTTCTCGCGAAGCCGGTCGAAGGTGATGACCTTCTCGTTCATCGAGTAGCCAATCACAGTCAGGAGGGCGGCAATGGAGGTCATGGAGACCTCAAGCTGGGTAATGGAGAGAACGCCCAGGGTCAGGATCACGTCATGCAGAACCGCGACAATGGCCCCGAGCCCGAACTGCAACTGGAAGCGGAACCAGATGTAGAGGAGCATCAGCAGCATGGCGACGCTGAGGGCGATAGCCCCCGACCGCGCAAGCTCGCCGGAGACCTTTCCACCGACCGTCTCGGCCCGACGGATCTCGATCCCCGGGAAGGCCTTCTGAAGGGCCGTCTTGACGTTCTGGGTACTCTGGTTGAGGTCGGCGTCGTTCGGCACCCGATACCTCAATATGGCACCGTTGCCCTGCCCCAGGGACTGGACCTGGGCGTCCTCGCCGCCTGCCTCGGTCATCACCCGGCGCAGGCCGCCAATGTCGAGGGGCTTCTGGGTCTGCACCTCGATCAGGGCGCCACCCACGAAGTCGATGCCGAAGTTCAGGCCGCGGAAGACGAAGGACCCCACCGATACCGCGATCAGGATTGCGGACAGGACCGCGGCGAATGGCGCCAGCCGCACGAAGTCGAAGTTGAACTCTGTCGGCAGGTTTCGGATGAAGGGCCAGCGCATGGGAGCCTCTAGACGATGGGCAGGGTCTTGGGCTTCTTCGCCCGGTACCACCAGCCGATCAGCAACTGGGTCACCACCACCGCCGTAAAGACCGAGGTGATGACGCCGATCAGCAGGGTCCAGGCGAAGCCGCGCACGGCCCCGGCTCCGAACATGAACATGATGACGGCCGAGATGGCGCTGGTGATATTGGCATCCAGGATGGACACCAGCGCTCTCTGGTAACCGTGCTCCAGGGCCTGGAGGGGCGAACGCCCCAGATGGGCCTCGTCCCGGACACGTTCATAGATGAGGACGTTGGCGTCCACGGCGACCGCAAGGGTCAGGATTATGCCGGCGATGCCCGGGAAGGTCAGGGTGGCCTGGGTCAAGGACATGGCGCCGATGATCAGGAGCACGTTCAGGATAAGTCCAAGGGCGGCGAAGACGCCGAACAGGCCGTAGGCGAGGATGATGAAGACGAACATGGCCACGGCGCCGATCGCCAGGGAGATGGCCCCTGCGCGAACAGCATCGGCCCCCAGTTCGGCTCCAACCGTGTTCTGCTGCTCAACCTTGAGCGGCGCCGGCAGGGCACCGGCCCGGAGCAGGACGGCCAGTTCATTGGCGGACTCGGCGGTGAAATTGCCGGAAATCTGACCGGAACCGCCCATGATGGCGCTCTGGATCACCGGGGCCGAGATCACCTTGCCATCAAGGACGATGGCGAAGCGCTTGCCGATGTTGCTGGCTGTGACCTCGCCGAACCGGGCCGCGCCCTGTCCGTTGAAGCGGAAATTCACGATCGGCTCGCCGGAGCGGCCGTCGAAACCCTGTGTGGCCTCGGTGAGCATTTCGCCCGTGACCACGGCCCGCTTCTTCAGCAGCAGGGGCCCCTCGCTCTGGCTCGGCAGGATGACCGAGCCCGGCGGGATCCGGCCCTCGGCCGCCTCGGCCACCGAGACGGAGTCGTCGACCATCTGGAAGGTCAGCTTGGCGGTCTGGCCGATGATCGACTTCAGGCGTTCAGGATCGCTCTCGCCGGGCGCCTGAACCACGATCTGGTCCAAACCCTGGCGCTGGATGGCGGGCTCCCGGGTGCCGAGGGCGTCGATGCGGCGACGGATGATCTCGATCGACTGGTCGACGGCCCGGCTGGCCTCGGCGTTCATGGCCTGGGCGGAAAAGGCGAGCCGGATCCGCTGGTCGGGCTGGGCGGCGAGTTCAAGGCCGGTGCCCCCTGCGGACAACGCGCCGCCGAGGCGGGACCTGAGGAGGTTGAGGGCCTCGTTCTGCCGGCCTGGATCTGTGATTCGGACCGTGACGTCCTGGCCCACCTGGCCCAGGTCGGTGAAGGCGATGTCCTCGCCCCTGAGGGTCGTACGGACGTCCTCGATCAGGTTGGTCGTCTTCTCCGTGCGCAGGGCCCCGGTGTCGACCGACAGCTTGAGGTAGGAGCCGCCCTGCAGATCGAGGCCCAGGTTGAGGGTCTGCTTTGGCAGGAAGGGCGGCAGGGCCTCGCGCAGGTTGGCCGGCAGCAGGTTGGGCAGCGTAAAGAGCACGCCGAAGATCAGGGCGGCGACGACCGATATCAGCCGCCATCGGGAGGGAGCGAGCATCAGCCCAGGCCTAGGCCTTGGCGTCGTTGGCAGCAGGTTCGGACCGTGTGCGCACGCTGGAGATCATGCCCTTGACCACCTTCACGGTGACGCCCTGGGCGATCTCGACGCCGACCTCTGCGTCCTCGACCCGCACGACCTTGCCGACCACGCCGGACGGCAGGACCACAACGTCGTTGCGCTTGAGCGCGGCGAGCATGTTCTGGTGAGCCTTCATCCGCTTCTGCTGGGGGCGGATCATCAGGAAGTAAAACAGGGCGAAAAGGCCGATCAGCGGAGCGATCTGGAGCAGCATGGCCTGCATCCCGTCGGCGGAGGCACCGGCGGCGGTTTGGGCGAAGGCGGGCGTGGCGAACATGGGCTCTCCGATTGAGGGAGGGCGCGCGCCGCGCCCGAATTCCAGGGTGGCCGGAAGCTATGCGCTCGACCGACCTTTTGCAATGGATGGGCGGGATGGCTAATCACATGGCATGACCGAGGACCTGTCCCCCCTGCTGATCCGCATCGCCGAGGCGCTGGAGCGCCTGGCGCCGAGCCCTCCCGAGGTTCCCGACTTCAGTCTGGCGCGGTTGTTCCGCCACGACGCCGCCCGGGCCCGGTTCGCACCCGCTCGGGACTACGCCCTGCCCCTCGACGCCCTGATGGGGGTGGATCGCCAGAAGGCCCTCCTGTGCGCCAACCTCGAGCGCTTCGCCTCGGGCCTCCCCTTCAACCATGTCCTGCTCTGGGGCGTCCGTGGCGCCGGGAAGAGCTCGATGGCCAAGGCGGCCTTCATGGCAATGGCTGCAGATCGCAGCGACCTCAAGCTGGTGGAGGTGGACCGTGATGAGGTGTCCGCCCTGCCCCGCCTCTTCGATCTGCTGGGCGCGCGGCCCGAACGCTTCGTGGTGCTCTGCGACGACCTGTCCTTCGAGGACGGCGCAGAGGCGGCCAAGGCGCTCAAGTCCGCCCTTGAGGGGGGCGTATCCGGCCCTCCCTCCAATGTCCTGTTCCTGGCCACCTCCAACCGGCGACACCTCATGCCGAGGGGCCATGTGGAGGATCGCGGACTGATCGCCGCCGCCGAGGACGCCGAGGAGGAGGTCAGCGTCTCCGACCGGTTCGGGCTCTGGATCGGCTTCCCGCCCATGGACCAGCCGACCTACCTGGCGGCGGTGCGCGGCTACGCCCGTCGCTACGGGCTACCGGTGCGCGGGCTCGATCGCAGGGCCCTGCAGTGGGCCCAGGCCCGGGGCGGACGCTCGGGCCGGGTGGCCTGGCAGTTCATCCTCGACCACGCAGGGTCGAAGGGAATCGCCCTGCCCCTCTGACTCCTGAGCCCTAGCGGGGCAGAAGGAGGGTCGGTGCGACAGGCCGCGCGCGTTCCGCCGGCGTGGGCGCATAGCGGATCTCAAAGTGCAGCTGGGGCTCGGAGACCCCACCAGTATCGCCCGCCTCGCCGATCTGCTGGCCCTGCAGGACCTTCTGCTGGATCTTCACATCCACATTCGACATGTGGGCATAGGCGGTGACCCAGCCGTCGGGGTGTTTGATCAGCACCAGGTTCCCGAAGCCGGGCACCTGGTCGCCGGCATAGACCACCTCGCCCGCCGCCGAGGCGCGGATGGGAGCCCCGCGGGCGGTGCGGATGTTGACGCCGTCGTTCCTCTGCCCTGTTCCCTTGGGCCCGAAGTCCGACAGGATTTCGCCCCGGATCGGCCAGACGAAGCGGCCCTTTCCGAGGGCGGTGATCTGGGCGTCGGTCAGGGGCGTCGTGCTGGCGGTCGGCGGCGGCGTGAAGCCGCCCGACTGCGGACGCGGGGCCGGCGGCGCGGGAGTCGGGGTCGGGGTGACGACCGGCGGCGAGGTCCGGGGCGGCGGCCGGACCGGGGCGGGAGTCACGGTCTGCGGGGGCGTCGTGCGCACCACCGGCGGCGGGGCCGGCGTAGGCAGCACAGGCGCTGGAACCGCAACCTGGGGTGTGGGAACCGGGAGCGGGGAAACCCGGGGCGGCGGAGTTACCGGGACCGGAACCGGAATCGGAGCCGGAGTCGGGGTCCGAACGGGAGCCGGTGGCGGCGGCGAACCCTGTCCGGGTTCTGTCCTCAGGGACGGGGCGCTCGACGCGGGATCCTCGAGAGGCGCTTCAGGGGGCACCTCGGGCTCGGACGCGGGTGGCTTTACGGCCACATCCGGACGGGCCACCTGCGGCGCAGGCGTTCGAACGGTCTCACGGATCGGACCCCGGTCGCGGACCCCGTCAGGCAAAATCAGACGCTGCCCAGAACGCAGGGTCGCGGTGGCCTTGAGGCCATTGGTCGCAGCCAGGGCCTTGGAGGTGATCCCGAAACGGCGGGCAACCACGGAAAGGGTATCACCTTGCGTGACGACATAGGCCTTCTGGGTTTCGGCCGGGCCCTTCAGCACCTGGCCGGGCTTGAGGGCGTAGGGAGACTTCAGCCCGTTCAGGTCGGCGAGCTCCTTGCGGCTCAGGCCCATCCGGTTGGCGATCTCGTCGACGGTGTCGCCCTTGCGAACCGTGTAGGCGGCCGGCTTTCCCTTGACGGAGATGACCTTACCGCCGGCCAGGGTGCGGGTAGTGACCCGGTCGCGGGGGGCCTCTTCCGCCGCCGCAAGCGTCGGCTCCGCGGCCTCGCGGACGGTTTCCGGGCGGGCCTCGCGGACAGGCGTCGGGGCCCTGGGGGCGGGCGCAGGGGTCGACCGGACCGGACCCCGGTCACGATAGCCACTCGGCAGGTTGAGTTTCTGGCCGGACCGAAGGGTGGCCGAGGTCCGCAGGCCATTCTCGGCCGCAAGCGCCTTTGACGTCACGGAGAACCGGCGGGCGACGGCCTCGAGGCTGTCCCCATCGGCGACGACATAGGCCTTGCGCGTCTCGGGCGGACCCTTGAGCTTGCGGCCGACGCTGAGGGCATAGGGCGACGTCAGGCCATTCAGATCAGCCAGGGCCTTGCGGGACATGCCCATCCGTTCGGCGATCTCGTCCACGGTGTCGCCACTGCGGACCACGTAAGTCGAGGGACCGCTGCTGACCGTGACCACCCGGCCGGCCGCCTGGGCGCGGCCCGGCGCGGACCCGGTGCCACCGGGGACCTTCAGCTTCATGCCGGCATCAATACGGCCCCCGGCATCGAGGTCATTGGCTTCGGAAAGGGCCTCAGGGCTCACGCCGACCTTCTTGCTGATGCCCGTGAGGGTATCGCCCCGCTGGACGGTGTAGGATCCGCCCGTCGCCTGCATGAGGGCCAGTTGCACCGGCGCCTCGCGCGCGAAGGCAACCGTCGAAGGACCCGCCAGCGCGGTCGAAGCCGCAAGCATGAGGACGGTCCGGTTGAGAAAACTGCTCATCGCCGCTCCGGCTCTGTTCACCCGCTTTGGCGTCCCGACCTGGATCGACGGCGCGATCTGGTCAGTGACCCCAGGAAATCGTCACTTTTTAGGCCGGCTCAGGAATCCTTTGCCACGCCGTCCAGCAGAGGCACAAACCGCACCTCCGCCAGGGTCTCTACCGTGAAACCGCCCTCCCCGTCCCCGACATAACGGTTGAGGTCCTGGACAGGTCCGCGTCCCACAGGCGCCACCAATACCCCGTTTGGCTTCAGTTGCGCCAGAAGCGCGCGAGGCACATCGGGCGCCGCTGCGGTCACCATCACGCGATCAAAGGGCGCTTGTTCCGGCCATCCCTGTCCGCCATCCCCAAACCGGGTGATGACGTTTGTCAGTCCCAGTTGCCGGAACCTGTCCTCGGCTGCGGACATCAGCGTCCGGTACCGCTCGACCGAATAGACCAGCCGGGAAAGCTTGGACAATATGGTGGTCTGGTATCCCGACCCTGTCCCGATCTCGAGCACCCGCGATCGTTTTTCGATCCGAAGGGCCTGGGTCATCATGCCGACGATGTAGGGCTGGCTGATGGTCTGGCCGCAGGCGATGGGAAGGGCCTGATCCTCGAAGGCCCGCTCCTGGAAGAGCTCTGGCGTGAAGAGGTCCCGGGGCGTGGTGGCGATGGCATTCAGTACCGCGGCGTCGGTGACGCCCTGGGCCTTCAGACCTTCAATAAGCCGGGCATGGCGTGGATCCGCTGGCGGGTGGGGACGACGGACCATCCTCAAGCCTTCGGCGGGGCGCCACCGAGGACCGCCCGCATCCGGTGGACGGTTTCCTGGTGGGTTAGATCAATATGAAGGGGCGTGACCGAGATCCGGCCATCGTAGATCGCCCGCAGGTCCGTTCCCGCAGCCGGTGCCGACAGCTCCCTGCGGAACCCCATCCAGTAGTAGGTCTCGCCACGCGGGTCCGTCCGCTGCACCGCCTGGCGCACATGAAGGTCGCGGAAGGTCTGCCGGGTGACCTCAACCTCCCGGATCTGGTCCAGGGCGCGCGACGGGAAGTTGACGTTCATCACCACGTCGGACGGCCAGCCGATCTCGACCAGACGACGGACAATGCCGGGCCCGAAGTGCTCCGCCGGCTCGAAGACGGGCTGGTCGGGCATCTCCTCCCCCGGGGTGGGCCAGCTCATCTGCGAGAGGGCAATGGCCGGGATCCCAAGGGCCATGCCCTCGATGGCACCGGCGACGGTCCCCGACATGGTGACGTCCTCGGCCAGGTTGGCGCCCCGGTTGACCCCTGAGAGAACAAGATCGGGACGATCCCCGCCCATGAGTTCGGTCACGGCCAGCATGACGCAGTCGGTCGGGGTGCCAGTGGTGGCGAACCGGCGGTCGTCGAGCCTGCGAACTCGCAGGGGTTCGGCCAGGGTCAGGGAGCGGCTGGCGCCGGACTGCTCGTACTCCGGCGCGCAGATCCAGATGTCGTCACTGATCGCCCGGGCGATCCGCTCGAGGGACACGAGGCCCTCTGCGTGGATACCATCGTCGTTGGTCAGGAGAATGCGCACGGAGTCAGGCGTTCCCGTCAATGTGGGTGACGCCGCCCATATAGGCCTGAAGGACCTGGGGAATGGCGATACGGCCGCCTTCGTCCTGGTAGTTCTCCAGGAGCGCCACCAGGGTCCGGCCGACGGCCAGGCCAGAGCCGTTCAGGGTGTGGACGTAACGCGTTCCCTTCTCGCCGGTGGACTTGGTCCGCGCGTCCATCCGGCGCGCCTGGAAATCCCCACAGTTCGAGCAGGAGCTGATCTCCCGGTACCGGCCCTCGCTGGGCAGCCAAACCTCCAGGTCATAGGTGCGGCGGGCGCTGAAGCCCATGTCACCCCGGCAGAGCAGCATGGTCCGGAAGGGCAGATCGAGTCGCTTCAGTACCGCCTCGGCGCAG
>CAIWHQ010000026.1 GCA_903912465.1 uncultured Alphaproteobacteria bacterium
ATGGACTATGTGGGCGATCCGCCCTGGATGGACCTGGACAACCTGGCCAAGGCCCTGCTGGACGCCATCAAGGGCTATGTCTTCCACGACGATGCCCAGGTGGCGCGGCTGCTGGTGGAGCGGCGTGCCGGCGAGCGCGAGCGGATCTCGATCCGGGTTCGGCGCCTGGGCGACGGACCTGACAGGGCAGTGTGAGCGGGGCATCCTGAAACGCGAGACGGCCGCATCCCGGGGGTGGGGATGCGGCCGCTCGATCACCCCCGCGAAACGGGGACGGAAACTCAGCGGTACTGTTGGAGCCGCGTGGTCCGCAGCCCGGCCAGGCCGTGCTTCTCGATGGACTTCTGCCAGGCCTGGAACTCCTCCTGCGTCAGGGAGTACCGTTCGCAGGCCTGCTCGAGGCTGAGCAGTCCGCCGCGAACGGCGGCCACCACCTCGGCCTTGCGACGGATCACCCAGCGCCCGGTGTCCGGCGGCGGCAGGTCCCGGATCGTCAGCTGGGAGCCGGTCGGTCCGATGACATAGGCCTCGCCCCGGCTGTTGGTCCGCAGCTGCGACTGTTGTTGCTGATACATGGCTTTACGCCCTTCCCACCATCAGGTCTTGAGACCAGTCTGGCCGGCATGGCATAACGCCCGGTGAAAAATCGTAGTAAATAAACTGATAATCACAGCTTCCCCCATGTATTAAAGCGATACAGTCAAGATGTCTTGCGATGTTAAATCGCGTTAACTTCAAGAATTATCGCTTAATATTGATAAGCTCTTCCAGCATCTGATCGGCGGTCGTAATGATTTTTGAAGATGCGGAATATGCTCTCTGGGTAGTGATGAGCCCGGTGAACTCTGCAGACAGGTCGACCGTCGAGGCCTCGAGCGACGAGGACTGAATGGAACCGGCACCGCCCAGTTGCGGCGCCTTCACCGAATACTCGCCGGAGCGGGTCGACTGGGAATAGGCGTTACCGCCCACCGCGGCCAAACCATCGGGGTTGGCGAAGGTGGCGAGGCCAATCTGGGCCACCAGGCGGACCAGGTTGTTATCGAAGATGGCCGTGACCTTGCCGTCCTCCGCGACCTCGACGCCCGAGACGTTACCAAGGGGCGCGCCGTCGGGGTTGATGGAGGCGACGGCTGAGGTGGCCGAGAACTGGGTGAACTTGGTGATGTCCAGGTCGATGCTGGAGGCATTGATGCCTAGGCCGGAAGCCCACCTGAGGCCCGCGCCGGCGGAGGAGGCGGCGAGGGCGATGTTCGGCGGATTGCCGATCCCCCCGGTGACGCCGAAGAGGGTTGAGTTGGCTTCATCGAAGGAGCCATCCGCCTGGAACCTCATCAAGCCCTGAGCGATCTGGCCCGGGCGTGCGGCGCCGGCGACGTCGCTGGCCGGAACGGCGTAGATCTCTGCGTGCCAGGAGTTGGCGGCGCTGGAGTCCTTCAGGAAGGCCATGGCCACCCGGCGGCTGCCGCCCCCGGAGTCAATGAGGTTCATCTGGAAGGTGAAGTCCGGCCGGGTGCCGGTGGAGGGGTTGTTGGCGTAGTCGGACATGGAGGCGACGGTACCGCCGGCGTAGGTGGCATCGCCCACCGAGCCGGTGATGCCCCGCTTGTCCAGGTTACCGTTGATGAGGACCTCGGAGGTCTGCAGGACCTGGGCTCCGAGGTCCTTGACGTTGATCGAGTTCATCTGGCTCAGGTCAGACGGATCGGTGACGATGTTTCCGGTCGCGTCCGCCGCCCAGCCCTGGAGATAGTAGCCGGAGTCATTGACCAGGTAGCCGTCGGCATCGACGCTGAACGCGCCTGAGCGGGTGAAATACCGGGGATCCTGGGTTGTCACGCCGGTGCCCTTGTCGGTCACCACGAAGAAACCGTTGCCGGCGATGGCGAGGTCGGTGTCCGACGCCGCCGGCTGGATCAGGCCCTGGTTACCGATGAAGTGACGGGTGATCGCCTCCACCCCGCCGGCGGAGTAGCGGCCCTTCACGACCTGTGAGGTCACGACATTGGCGAAGTTGATCTGGGTCCGCTTGTAGGCGGTGGTGTTGGTGTTGGCGATGTTGTCGGAGATCGCGGCCAGGGCCGAGGAGTTGGCGATCAGACCGGAGACGCCGGCGAGGAGGGCGCTATTGATGCTCATGGTGTCTGCTTTCCCGGGGTGTCGAGTTCAAGGAATGAAATGGCAGCCTAGGCGGGCTGCCGAACGGAGGTGACGGCGGTCCAGGGGACCTTTGCGCCGCCAAGGGAGAGGACGGGTTTTCCGTTCACCTGCTCGACGCCGGTGACGACGCCGCGCTGGAAAACCCGAGAGTTGATGGTGGCGCCGGAGGCGTCC
The DNA here is from genome assembly GCA_903912465.1 of uncultured Alphaproteobacteria bacterium. Classification (GTDB taxonomy): domain Bacteria; phylum Pseudomonadota; class Alphaproteobacteria; order Caulobacterales; family Caulobacteraceae; genus Phenylobacterium. The sequence goes on from CAIWHQ010000026.1 coordinate 2,335, forward strand.
ATCGGTGTGATGCGGAGGGTGTACTCGCCGCCGTCCGGCCGCTTCAGGCCCGTAAGGTCGGTTCCCGACCAGGTGAATTTGTGATCGCCTGCCGAGACGCCTGAGGGCGCGGCCACGGCCATGGTCCGACCGTTGGCGTCGATCACCTCGACCTTCACGGAGGCCGCGTCGCGGCCGAGGTTGTAGGCCCAGGTCGCCTTGCCGCCGGCCAGGCCGGTGGTCGCCGAGTCGGCTGTGACCTCCCGCCCGAGGACGGACACCGCCTGGGACATGCCCGTTCCGGTGTTCCCGACCAGCTGCTTGAGGAGGTCATTGGAGTAGAGCTGCTGCTGCACCCCCGTCATCTGCACCAGTTGCTGTGTGAACTGATTGGAATCGAGGGGGGACAGGGGATCCTGGTTCTGGATCTGGGTGGTCAGCAGCTTCATGAAGGTGTCGTAGCTGCTGGCCAGCTGGGCCTTGCCAAGGGCGCCTATGTCCTGTCCGGCGGCCTGGGATCCTGTCGCTGAAGTGACGGCCATGGTTCAGATCCTGATGTCTACGCCAGCGCGGAGAGAGAGACCGCGCCCGGCGAGGGGGCTGGAGGTGGGTGGAAGGATGTCAGCGTGCGCCTCGCGTTCGGGGGGCGACGCCTGGGGGTCCCGACCGTCCCGGGCGTCGTTCCATCCGGACGACCGGCCCTGGGAGCGGTCGCCAGCGACGTCGAAGGACAGGCCCCCGGACAGGTTGAAGCCTGAGGCCTCGAGGCTGCGCTGGAGGTCCTCAGCCCGGCGGCTGAGCTCCCGGGCGGAATGCGAGGTCTCGAAGGTGAAGGCGGCGCGGACCCGGCCGGACGAATCGATCTCCAGGTGGACATCGACCCGGCCAAGGCCCAACGGGTTGAGCTCCAGGTCGAACCGGGTAACGCCGTCGTCCAGCTTGCGGGCAGCCTGGACGGCGAGGGCGGCCACCGTTTCCGGGGTTGAGCGCACGGGAGGGGCCTGAGCCGGCGGCGCCGATCGGAACTCCGCTGTGGCGGGGGGTGGGGCGGCGGCCTCGGCAGCCTCGCGGCCAGGAACCCCGGCCGCCACCGCCTTCGAACCGACATCGCTCTCCTTCGCCAGGTCACTGCCGACTGTAGCGGCAAGACCCTGCGCCGACGGAGCCATGCGGGGGG
>CAIWHQ010000027.1 GCA_903912465.1 uncultured Alphaproteobacteria bacterium
GACCTGACCCGCCGCCCGGCGGCCCAGGCCCCTGACATCGTCGTCTGGCCAGAGGGTGCCTTGCCCGCGATCATCAATGACCTGATGATCCCCGGACAGGGCTGGCGGGAGACGCTGGCCTCCGCCCTTGCGCCGGGCCAGGTCCTGGCCATGGGGGCCAACCGGGCAGAGGTCCGGCCCGACGGGGGCGTCGCCTACCACAACAGCCTGGTCGTGCTGGAGGGGACCGGGTCCGACCTGGCCGTCGCCGGCGTCTACGACAAGCACCGCCTGGTGCCCTTTGGGGAGTTCATTCCCCTCGGCGACCTGGCCGGGCGGATCGGCCTGCGCAGTCTGGTCCACATGCCCGAGGACTTCACCGCCGGACCGCCGCCCCGGCCCCTCCAGCTTGCGCGCCTGCCCGCGTTCCAGCCGATGATCTGCTATGAGGCCCTCTTCCCGGGATTTACCCGCGCCGCCGCCCGCCGGGCTGGTGATCGGCCAGCCTGGATCCTGAATGTCTCCAATGACGCCTGGTTTGGCCGCGCTTCGGGACCCTGGCAGCACCTCAACATGGCTCGCTACCGCGCCATCGAGGAGGGCCTGCCCATCGTGCGCTCCACGCCCACGGGGATCTCCGTCGTAATCGATTCCAGCGGCCGGCTCATCGGACCGGTCCTCGGGCTCGGCACCGTCGGCGTCATCGACCAGCCCCTGCCCGCCGCCCGACCGCCGACGCCCTATGTCCGCTTCGGCGACGTCCCCTTCCTGGTCCTGCTGCTGATCTCAGGCGCGCTTGCGGGACATAAAGAAATCTTTATAGGACTTTCCAAGCGAAGGCGCTCACCTGGGGCGCACCGCGATCCAGACGGAGCTGTCAATTGACCCGCCCCTCCTACATCTTCACCAGCGAAAGCGTTTCCGAAGGCCATCCCGACAAGGTGGCGGACCGGATTTCCGACACGGTGGTCGACGCCTTCATCACCGCCGACCCCGAGGCCCGGGTCGCCTGCGAGACCCTGGTCACCACAAACCGGATCATCCTCGCCGGCGAGGTGCGTGCCACCCGCCCCGGCGCGGACAAGACCGAGAACCGCGCCTTCACCCGGGAGGTGATCTCAACCCTTGAGCCCAAGGTGCGGGAAGCTGTCCGCGACATTGGCTACGAGCAGAAGGGCTTCCACTGGAAGAAGGCGAAGTACGCCTGCCACCTGCACGGCCAGTCGGGCGACATCGCCCAGGGCGTCGACGCCTCCAACGCCAAGGATGAGGGCGCCGGCGACCAGGGGATCATGTTCGGCTATGCCTGCGACGAGACCCCGGCCCTCATGCCGGCGACCCTTCAGTACTCGCACGAGATCCTGCGCCGCCTGGCCGCAGCCCGCCGGTCAGGCGAGATGGATTTCCTCGAGCCCGACGCCAAGAGCCAGGTCACCCTGCGCTACGAGAACGGGCGGCCGGTCGAGGTCACCCAGCTCGTCATCTCGACCCAGCACGCCCGGCGGATCGGCCTGAGGCTCGCCACCCCCGCCCGGATCCAGGACGCGATCCGCCCCCTGGTGGAGGGCGTCTTCCCTGACGGCCTTCTCACGCGCAATACGGTCTGGCACGTCAATCCTACCGGTCGATTCGTCCAGGGCGGCCCCGACGGCGACGCCGGCCTGACGGGCCGGAAGATCATCGTCGACACCTATGGCGGAGCTGCGCCCCATGGCGGCGGCGCCTTTTCGGGCAAGGATCCCACCAAGGTCGACCGCTCGGCCGCCTACGCCTGCCGCTACCTCGCCAAGAACGTGGTGGCAGCCGGGCTCTCGCGCCGCTGCACGATCCAGATCAGCTACGCCATCGGGGTTTCGGCACCGTTGAGCTTCTACGTCGACCTGCACGGCGAGGGCGATATCGATCCCGCCAAGCTGGAGACGGCCCTGCCGGAGATGATCGGCGGTGCCACGCCGGCGGCCATCCGCCGGCACCTGGGCCTCAACCGGCCGATCTACGCCCGCACCGCCGCCTATGGCCATTTCGGGCGCGAGCCGGATTCCGACGGCGGCTTCTCCTGGGAGCGGACGGACCTGGTGGACGCCCTGCGCGGGCTGGCCTGACCCCGGCGTGGAGACCCCGCCGCCCCTGCGGTCCTTCGGGCGCATCCGTTCGCGGACGCTGAAGCCGCGGCAGGCCTCCCTCCTGGACTCCCTCCTGCCGTCCCTCCGCCCGCCGGCCGAGGGTCCGGTGGACCCGGCCCGGCTCTGGCCCGCCGCGGCGGAGACCTGGCTGGAGGTGGGCTTCGGCGGCGGAGAACACATGGCGGCCCAGGCCGCGCGCCATCCGGACGTCCTGATCCTGGGCGCCGAGCCCTTCGTGAACGGCGTCGCCAGCGCCCTTCGCCATGTGGACGACCAGGGGCTGTCCAATGTCCGCATTCACGACGGCGACGTCCGCGAACTGATGTCGCGCCTACCCGATGCCAGCCTGCAGCGCATGTTCGTCCTGTTCCCGGATCCCTGGCCCAAGCTTCGGCATCACAAGCGCCGGCTGCTCAGCCCGGCCTTCGTCGCCGAAGCCGCCCGGCTCCTGGGTCCCGGTGGACGCCTGAGGCTGGCCACGGACTGGGCCGCCTATGCCAATGTCATGCTGGCTGCAGTCCTCGCTGACGGCCGTTTCGACTGGCCTGTCCAGTGCGCCGCAGACTGGCGGGAGCCGCCGGCGGACCATTCCCCCACCCGCTACGAGACCAAGCGCCTGGGCGACTGCGCGCCCGTCTGGCTCGACTTTATCCGCCGCCCGGCCTGAGGGGTCAGGCCGGTTCCAGGCAGATGACCCGGGCCACCCTCAGGTCCCGCCTCAGGCTGTCGGCGACGATCCCGTA
>CAIWHQ010000028.1 GCA_903912465.1 uncultured Alphaproteobacteria bacterium
GCCCTGCGCTTCCCCGCTGGCACCACGGGCTCGGCGGTGGACGCCTTCGCCCGGGCCGCCCTCTGGTCTCGGGGCCTGGACTACGACCACGGCACCGGCCATGGCGTGGGCGTCTTCCTCGGCGTGCACGAGGGCCCGCACCGGATCGCCAAGGCGCCCAACGCCGTGGCCCTGCAGCCTGGCATGATCGTCTCCAACGAGCCCGGCTACTACAAGGAGGGGGCCTACGGCATTCGGATCGAGAACCTGCAGTACGTCACCTCGCCCCGCACCATTCCGGGCGGCGACCGGCCCATGCTGGGCTTCGAGGCCCTGACCCTGGCCCCCATCGACCGGACCCTGATCCTGCCCGACCTGCTCACGGCCGAAGAGCGCGACCAGCTCGACGCCTACCACGCCCGGGTCCTGGCCGAGATCGGCCCCCACCTGGACGCCCCGGTCCACGCCTGGCTGGAGGGTGCCTGCGCGCCCATCGCGGAGCAGGGTACGTAATGCGGCGGGCGGGACGGCTTGAACCGTCGGGAACCCGCCTACGGCGTCCATTCCAGGCTCTCCGCCTGTTACCGGCGATCCTACTCGGGATCGCGCCCATGGCGGCGAGGGCGCAGGCCGCCATCTGCCCGGAGGTCCCTGGCCAAACCACGCCGCCCTGCGTCACCGCCGCCGGCCAGATCGTCGTAGAGGGGACCCTTGCGGCCTGGACCCAGGGCGCTTCCTCCGGTGGCGGGGAACATCAGTTCACCCTCGCCGCGCCCCTGCTTCGCTTCGGCCTCACCCCAGGCCTGGAGGCCCAGATCGGCTGGGCAGGCCTGACCTGGTCTCCAGACAGCGCAGAAGGCGCGGGAACCCAGTCCCACCGGGGCGAGCCCGGCGACCTGACCCTGGGCGCCCTCTATGGTACCGGCGGACCGGATGCGGCCGTCGCCCTGCAGGGCTTCGTCACCCTGCCCACGGGACGGGGACGGGCGACGGCGGGCGACTGGAGCGCCGGCCTCCGCATTCCCCTTGCCCGGAGCCTCGACGGGGGATGGCAGGTCGCCCTGACGCCGGAGGCGGGCCTCGCCGTCAATGCCTCCGGCCAAGGGCGGCACGCCGCGTTCGGGGGCGCCGCCGGGGTTTCCCGGGAGATCCGTAAGGGGGTTATCGCGGGGGTCGACATCAGCCTGTTCCGGGACCTCGACCCCGAAGGCGACACCACGCGGTCTGCCGTCTCTGCAACCCTGGCCTGGCAGGTCGGCCCGAACGCCCAGTTCGACATCGGCGCGGCCTTCGGACTGACAGCTGACAGTCCCCGCACCCTGATCGCCATAGGCTTCGCCCGTCAGCTCTAGCACGCCCCCTCAGCCGGCCTGGCCCTCGGGGGATGCGGGAGAACCGCAGGACATGCAGTAGCGGAAGAAGGCGAACTTGGAGGTTTTGAAGTCCATGAGCGAACCCCTGACAGAGGACGCGGCGCTGTCGCTGCTCAGCCCCGAACCCGGGTTGGTCATTTTGATGTGCGGTGTTGCCGGGAGCGGCAAGACCAGCTTTTCCACAAAACTGGCCTCAAAAGGCTTCACGCGTCTGTCAATCGACGAAGAAATTTGGGGCCGCTTCGGTCGGTATGGCCTCGACTACACAGCAGAAGACTATCCCGGCCACGTGGCTGTGGCACGTGACGCGATAAAGGACGCCCTACTTCAGCTACTCGCCAGGAGGCAGCCGGCAGTCGTGGACTCAAGTTTCTGGAGTCGGGCCCACCGCGATAGCTACAAGGACCTAATAGACAGCGCAGGCGGTGCATGGCGGCTGGTCTATCTACGCGCGCCCGAAAGCTTGCTCCGTGATCGCCTGGAGGCGAGAGGCCGGAGGTTCGATGCGAACGCGGCATTTCCCATTGGCGCAGATATCCTCGCCAAATTCCTCGAAGACTTCCAGGCGCCAATCGATGAGGGCGAAATGGTCGTAGCGGTCAGCTGATCGCAGGGCAGTCCCGAATTCGACAGGTCCAGTGTTCCCTCGGCTGCGGTGCTTTCAGAGCGGCGGGGCGTCAGAGATCGGGCATCGGTGCCTCCGCTGTCCCCCTGCGTCCCGGGGCTTTCGCCCCGGTCCCCCTCCGGCCTATGGGTTAAGGAATCAAGGAACCCGTTGCGTTGCTGCTGGGGGATCTCCCGGCGAAGTCGGGTCGGTTAGATACACTCCCGCCACCTCGCCTCTCAGTCGGCACCCAGGACCTCAGCCACCCGCTCTGGCTCGGCTTCGATCAGGCGCAGATAGGCCCGGACAGCGACAGGAGGGAGGGTCCGCCCGATCTCGTACTGGTGGATGTTGGCCAGAGGGATCGAATACCGTTCAGCAAACGCCGCCTGAGAGAGGCCAAGGCGCCGCCTGAGTTTGCGTAGCCGCCGTCCCATCTGCGCCCGCTCAAGCCCGGCAAAGCTGATTTCCCTGTCCTCGGGGTCGCCCGGGTCAGCCGGGACCGCCGGGACCGCCGTGATAGATTCCCTGCTCACCTGAATTGCTCCTTCGCACAGAGAGAAACCGGACCACCTGCCCGCGATAAACGTGCACAGCCGTCCAGAGCCTGCCATCGATCATTCCGATCGCCTTGAACCGCTCCTCGCCGTCCTGTTCCCGGATCGTCGATGCGATCAGGACGTCGGGGTCTTCGAAAATCCGGACCCCATGCGCCAGGGACGCGCCGTGCTTGGCCAGGTTGCCGATATCCTTATCGGGGTCGAACTCGATCTCCACACATGGAAGGTGTGTGAATCACACAGTGATGTCAAGGTCGTGGAAGCCCTCTGCGGCCCTGAAGCCTTGCCCCAGTCCACCTCCACCCGGGGGGAGGAATCAGAGCGCCCGTTGCCCTTCCTCCGAGGAAGGGGCATCGCCGATCATCTCCAGCCATTCGGCCTCCGTCAGGACCTGAATCCCGAGGGCCTCGGCCGTCTTCAGCTTTGACCCGGCGCCCGGACCGGCGACGACGATGTCGGTCTTCTTCGACACCGAGCCCGCCACCTTGGCGCCCAGGGCCTCGGCCCGGGCCTTGGCCTCGTCGCGGGTCATGCGCTCAAGGGCGCCGGTGAAGACCACCGTCTTGCCGGCCACGGCGGTGTCGCCGCGGGGCGCCTCGGCGTCGCGGATGGTCAGTTCCGCCGCCAGCTCGCTGACGATGCGGCGATTGTGCGCCTCGCCGAAATAGGCCGCGGCGGCCTCGATGACGGCGCCGCCCACCTGGTCGAGGGCGTCCAGTTCCTCCATGGCCTCAGGGTCCCGCTCGGCCACCCGGTCCATTGCGGACAGGAAGGCCTGAGCCGAGCCGTAGCCCCGGGCCAGGACCATGGCGGTGGTCTCGCCGATGTGGCGGATCCCCAGGCCGAAGATGAAGCGGTCCAGGGGGATGGCCCGGCGGGCCTCGATGCCCGCGACCAGGTTGGCAACGCTGGTCTCGCCATAGCCGTCCAGGGTCCGGAGTTCGTCCAGCCGGGAGCCATCCCGGGCCAGGCGGAAGATGTCGGCGGGCTCGCGCACCCAGCCCAGGTCGAAGAAGGCGGCCAGCTGTTTCTCGCCCAGGCCCTCGATGTCGTAGGCCCGGCGGGAGACGAAGTGGCGCAGGTGCTCGATGCGCTGGAAGGGACAGGCGAACTCGCCCGAGCAGCGGCGCACCACGGTCTCGGCACCCGAGGCGGTGGTCTCACGCACCAGGGGCGTGGCCAGGGGACAGGGGCAGGTCCCGGGGAATTCGAAGGACGGCGGCGGCGGGTCAGGCCGCTCGGAGGCCACCACGCCGACGATCTGGGGAATGACGTCCCCGGCCCTCTGGAGGATGACCGTGTCGCCGACCCGGATGTCCTTGCGGGCGATCTCGTCGGCATTGTGCAGGGTGGCATTCTCCACCACCACGCCCCCCACCGTGACCGGGGTCAGGCGGGCCACGGGCGTCACCGCCCCGGTGCGCCCAACCTGCAGGTCGATGGCCATGAGCACGGTTCGGGCCTGCTCGGCGGGGAACTTCCGGGCGATGGCCCAGCGCGGCGTGCGGGTGACGAAGCCCAGCCTCTGCTGCCAGTCCAGCCGGTCGACCTTGTAGACCACCCCGTCGATGTCAAAGCCCAGGTGCGGCCGCGCCGCCTCCATCTCCCGATAGGCCTCCAGCAGGCCCTGCGCGCCCTCGACCCGGCGCGACTGGGGCGTGGTGGCGAAGCCCCAGGCCTTGAGCTGCCCAAGGGCCTCCCACTGGGCCGGGGCGAAGGGCGCGCTGACCTCCCCCCAGGCATAGGCGAAGAAGCCCAGGGGCCGGGTGGCGGTGATCCGCGGGTCGATCTGCCGCAGGGAGCCGGCGGCGGCGTTGCGGGGGTTCGCGTAGGTCTTCTGCCCGGCGGCCTCGGCCTGGGCATTCAGCTCGGCGAAGGCGGCGTGGGAGAGGTAGACCTCGCCCCGCACCTCGACGACGTCGGGCCAGCCTTCCCCGGCCAGGCGACGGGGAATGTCGCTGATGGTGAGGAGGTTGGCGGTGACGTCTTCGCCCACTCGGCCGTCGCCCCGGGTGGCGCCGCGCACCAGGAGCCCGCCCTCGTAGCGCAGGGAGGCCGAGAGCCCGTCGATCTTGGGCTCCGCCGTATAGGCGATGGCGGACTCGTCGAGCCGCAGGAACCGGCGGATCCGGGCGTCGAACTCCTCCGCCTCGGCATCGGAGAAGGCGTTGTCGAGCGACAGCATGGGCACGCCGTGCTCCACCGCCGAGAACTGGTCCGACCGCGCCGAGCCGACCCGGAAGGAGGGGGAGTTTTCCCGCATCAGGTGGGGGAAACGGGCCTCGATGCCGGCATTGCGCTGGCGCAGGGCGTCGTAATCTGCGTCCGAGATGACCGGCGCATCGTCCTGGTGATAGGCCAGGTCGTGGGCGGCGATCGCGTCGGCCAGCCGGGTCAGTTCCTCGGCGGCCTGCGCCTCCGACAGCTCGGAAACGGGGATCTCAGGCATGCATCAGGGCCCGGGCTGCGGCGCGCGCCTCGTCCGTCACCTGGGCTCCGGCCAGCATGCGGGCGATCTCCTCTTCCCGGGCGATGGGATCCAGGATCTCGACCCCGGTCCGCAGGCCGTCCGAGTCGCCAGCCTTGGCGATGCGCCAGTGGGCGTCGGCCCGGGCCGCCACCTGGGGGGAGTGGGTGACCACAAGGACCTGACCCTCGGCGGCAAGGCGCTTCAGCCTCTGTCCTACGGCGTCGGCCACGGCACCGCCTACGCCCTGGTCCACCTCGTCAAAGATCATCAGCGGCGGTTCCCCGCCCCGGCCGGCCAGGGAGGCCTTGAGGGCCAGGGCGAAGCGGGCGAGTTCCCCGCCGGAGGCCACAGTGGTCAGGTCGCCGAAGGGCGCGCCCGGGTTGGTGGCGACCTCGAACCCGACCCGGTCGGAGCCTCCCGGGCCGGAGCGGTCCGGCGCCAGGGGCGTCAGCCCGACCCGGAACCGGGCCCGCTCGAGCTTGAGGGGCGGAAGTTCGGCCTCGACCGCCCGGGACAAGGCGTCGGCGGCCAGGTGCCGCGCCGCCGACAGGGTCCCCGCCGCCTCAAGATAAGCCGATTGCGCCAGCGTGGCGGCCCGCCGGACGGCCGTGGCCTCGGCGTCTCCGGACTCCAGTTGCGCCAGCCGCTCGGCCAGGGCCTGGCGGCGCACGGGAAGCTCTTCCACCGCACACCCCAGCTTCCGGGCCGCCGCCCGCAGGGCGAACAGGCGCTCCTCCGCCGTCTCAAGGTCATCGGGACGGAAGGCGAAGGCCGTCGCGGCGGCTTCCACGGAGGACTCGGCCTCCTGGAGTCCACTGAAGAGTGAGTCGAGCGCGGATTCCGCTGCGGCCAGGCGCTGCACAGCCGCACCCTCTGCATCCGCCCCCGCCTGCAGGGCCCGGCTACGGGCCTGGCTCAGGGCCCGAAGGGCGGTGGCCAGGCGCGCGGACAGGCCGTCCAGCGCCTCGCCGGCCTGGGAGATATCGGCCAGAGCCTTCTCCGCCGCCCCAAGGACGGCGCGGGTCTCGGCCAGGGCGGCCTCCTCCCCGGCCTCGGGCGCCAGCTGGTCCAGTTCGGCCAGGATGCGCGAGGTCTCCTCGGCCTCGGCGGCGCTCGCGGCGGCGTCGCGGGTCAGGGCCTCCAGGGCCGCCTCCGCCTCGCGCCAGGCCTTCCACGTCTCGCCAGTCCTGCGGACCCCGTCGGCACAGCCGCCAAAGGCGTCGAGCAGGTCCCGATGGGTGCGCGAATCCAGCAGTCCGACGGTCTCGTGCTGGCCGTGAACCTCGACCAGCAGGGCGCCGATCTCACGCAGGGCGGTGACACTGGCGGGCTGGTCATTAACGAAGGCCCGGCTCCGGCCATCCGCGGACAGGACCCGGCGCAGGATCAGGTCCTCACCGGGCGTGGCTTCAAGCCCCCGGGCCTCGAGGAGGCTCCAGACCCCATGGCCGGGCGGAAGGGAAAAGGCTGCGGCGGCGCTGGCCTGGCTGGCCCCCTGGCGGACCAGGCCCGATTCCGCTCGGGCACCGGTCGCAAGACCCAGGGCGTCGAGGAGGATGGACTTGCCGGCGCCGGTCTCGCCCGTGAGGGCCGTCAGCCCCGGACCCACGACCAGGTCCAGGCGCTCGATCAGGACAACATCGCGGATCCAGAGGCCGGTGAGCATGGGGACAGGTTCGCCGCGAATCGGCCAGACCGGAAGTCCGCCCGCGCGCGGGGGACGGGTCAGCCCGCCCCAGGGGGCCGGGGCGCCTCGGCGACAGCGGGCGGGACGGTCTTGGCGGGGTCCTTGGAGAAGGGCAGCTGCAGCCCACGCTTGGCCTTCGCATCGGGAACCACAGCCGGCTTCAGGTTCTTGGAGGTCAGGAGGCTGTAGGCCTCGGTGTACCAATAATCACCGGGATAGTTGTAGCCCAGGACGGCCCCATTGCGCTTGGCCTCCTCGGCCAGGCCCAGGGTGAGGTTGGCCTCCACCAGGCGATAGAGCGCCTCGGGGGCGTGGGTGGTCGTCTGGTAGCGCTGCAGGACGGTCTGGAAGCGCCCAATGGCCGCAAGGGTATCGCCGTTCCGCAGGTAATAGCGCCCCACGGACATCTCCTTGCCCGCAAGCTGGTCATTGACCATGTCGACCTTCAGCCGGGCGTCGGCGGCGTACTCGGTCTGCGGATACCTCTGAACGACATCCCGCAGAGCCGCGAGCGCCTGTCCGGTCGAGGCCTGATCACGGCCCACATCGACGATCTGGTCAAAGTAGCAGACGGCCTTGAGGTAGTGGGCATAGCCGGCAGAGGGGTTGCCCGGGTAGAGCGACAGGAACCGGTCCGCATCACCGATGGCCTCGATGTAATTCCCCGCCTGGTAGTTGGCATAGGCGGTCATCAGGATCGCCCGGCGCGACCACTCCGAATAGGGATGCTGGCGCTCGACCTCGGAGAAGTAGTCGACGGCCTGGGTCCACTGGCGCGCATCCAGGCGCGCAGCCCCCGTCGAGTAGAGCAGCTCAACAGGCCGCTCCTCGTAGACAAGGCGCTGCTTCTTGGGCTGGGCGGCACATCCCGAAAGGGCGAGCGCCGCCGCAAGGGCCACGAGGGCCGGCGCGGTCCAGGATCTGCGAAGCACGGACACCATCACCTCAATGGACAAGAGCGCGCCCCCGCGCCTGACCGGTAAAGGTTCTACACGACGCCGGAGCCGACGCCAACGTCCACGGCGTGGCTCAGACCGCTTCGGCCATTTGCGGGACCAGGGTGCGCACCCGCCAGGCGTGGGGCGAGGCCAGCAGGGCCCGGACCACGGCGTTGTTCAGGGCGTGACCGGCCAGGACGCCTTCGAACCGGCCGATGATGGGCGCTCCGAGGACGAAGAGATCGCCGATCGCGTCGAGGGCCTTGTGGCGGACGAATTCGTCAGGCCGGCGCAGGCCCTCGGCGTTCAGGATCTCATCGCCGTCAATCACCACGGCGTTGTCCATCGAGCCGCCCCGGGCCAGGCCCATGGCCCTCAGGGCCTCGACCTCATGCAGGAAGCCGAAGGTGCGGCAGTCGGCAAGCTCGCGACGGAAGGCCTCGCCATCCATCTTCAGGTCCACGGCCTGCCGGCCGATGGCGCGGGAGGCGAAGGCGATCTCGAAGGCAACTTCAAAGCCATCCGCCGGACGCAGGGCGGCCCGCTTGTCGCCTTCGATCACCTCGATCACGTCGAGAATCTCGATGTACCGACGCGGCGTTCCCTGACGGGTCAGACCCGCGGCGTCGAGCCCGCGGACGAAGTCGAGGGCCGAGCCGTCCATGATCGGCATCTCGGGACCGTCGATCTCGATGAGGGCGTTGTCCACGCCGCCCATGACCAGGGCGGCCATCAGGTGTTCGATCGTAGCGACCGTGACGCCGGCCGCATTCGTGATCACAGTCCCCAGCTGGGTCTTGCAGACGGCCTCGCCGCGGACCGGAACCCGGTTGTCCTGGTCGCGGACATCCGTTCGCATGAACACCACGCCGGAGTCGGCAGGCGCGGGCAGCACGGCGACCCGGGCGTGGGCACCGGTGTGAACGCCGATCCCGGCGAAACGCACGGGGCTGCGGACGGTGTGCTGGAACGCAACTTCGGCCAAGACGACACTCCGGGTGACAGGGACGGACGAACACTCCGTCAGCCCGGGAGATAAGCGGCCTGCTGCGGCGCCGCAAAACACGTTGCGTTTCGCAATGTTTCCAGGGCTAAGTCCTTCGAATTTTGAAGGATTCAGGAAACAGAAAGGGCCCACCGGAGAACCGGTAGGCCCTGGAATTCTGAGGTCCTTTAAGGGGCCTAGTTCGCCAGGCGGCGCAGGAAGGCCGGGATGTTCAGGTCCTCGCCTTCCGGCACGGCCGCCTCTCCGGGTGCCTCGGCCGGCAGGGCACCGCCGGCGCGGGGCGAAGCCGCCGTCGCGGGGGGCGGATCAAAGCGCGCCGGGCGCTTGGAGCCCCAGAGCCGGAAGCCGCCGGCCTTGGCCGGGGGCGGCGCGATGGAAGTCGGGAAGATGCTGTCGAAGTCCTCATCGTCGGCGACCATGGGATCGATGATCTTCTTCAGGGCCGGTTCGAGGGGTCGGATGGAGGGACCCGGCTCGGTCGCCGCCACGGGTGCAGGGGGGACTGACGCCGAGAGGAGGTCGCCTTGCTCGGGTGCCAGGAACTCCGGAGCCGGGCTGGCCGCATCCGAGAACAGGGCGGGCTCGACAGGCGCCGGCTCGGGTGCGGAGAAGATCATCTCCGGAGCGGCAGCCTCGACCCTGGCCTCGGCCTCAACGGACACGGACCGGGCCGCCAGCTCGGGCACAGCCTGGGCGGCGACAGGGTCGGCGAAGCGCAGGGCCGGCGGTTGGGAGATCGTCCGGGTAGGACGCGGCTCAATGGCGGACATGGACGCCCCGTCCATGCCGGTGGCGACGACGGAGACACGGATCCTGCCGTCGAGGGAGGGGTCGAAGGCGGCACCGAAGATGATATTGCCCTCGGGGTCCACCTGCTCCGAAATCGCGTTGGCCGCTTCATCGACCTCCAGCAGGGTCATGTCGAGGCCGCCGGTGACGTTGACCAGGACGGCCTTGGCGCCGCGCAGGGAGACTTCGTCCAGCAGCGGGTTCTGGATGGCGTTGTTGGCGGCCATCAGGGCGCGATCCTCGCCCTCGGCCTCGCCAGTACCCATCATCGCCTTGCCCATCTCGGTCATGACCGTGCGGACGTCGGCGAAGTCGAGATTGATCAGGCCGGGCAGCACCATCAGGTCGGTGATGGACCGAACGCCGGAATGCAGGACCTGGTCGGCCATGCCGAAGGCCTCGGCGAAGGTGGTCCGCTCATTGGCAACGCGGAACAGGTTCTGGTTCGGGATGACGATGAGGGTATCGACATAGCGCTGCAGCTCGGAGATGCCGCTGTCGGCCAGGCGCATCCGGTGACGGCCCTCAAAGTGGAAGGGCTTGGTGACAACACCCACGGTCAGGATGCCGCGCTCGCGGGCCGCCTTGGCGATGATCGGCGCGGCACCGGTGCCGGTACCGCCGCCCATGCCGGCAGTGATGAAGACCATGTGGGCACCGTCGAGGTGCTCACCGATCTCAGGAATGGACTCTTCTGCGGCGCTCATTCCGACCTCGGGATGAGCCCCGGCACCAAGGCCCTGGGTCACCGTGACCCCGAGCTGGATACGGCGGTCAGTCTTGGCGAAGGCCAGCTGTTGGGCGTCCGTGTTGGCGACCACGAACTCAACGCCCTCGAGGCCGGCATCGATCATGTTGTTGACGGCGTTCCCGCCAGCGCCTCCAACGCCGAACACGACGATGCGCGGCTTGAGTTCGGTCGCGCGCGGCGCGGAAAGTGCAATTGCCATGAGACCCTCGCGTCCTCCGTCAGACGTTTCTCCGGCTCACTGGAACGCCCAGCCGAACCGGTCCGACGATAGGGTTAACAGTCCGCCCATCGCCCTTAATTTGGCGTTAATTGCTTAGCCCGAGTCGGAGGCCCGTCGAGGCCTAGACACGCTTTCCTGTGAACAAAATCGACGGTTTTGCGACGCTGGGCCGGCACCGATGCCTCAGAGGTTGTCTCTCAGCCAGACGGCGGCGCGGATCATCGGGTTGGTCCGTGCATCCAGCGATTCGCGGCGGACGCCGAGATTGACCAGGGCGCGGGCCGCAACGGCTTCCCGGGGGCCGAAGGCGGCCCTCTGGAGGACGCCCGCAGCGGCGCAGAAGGCCGGTCCCGAGGCCGCGTCAGCAAGATGTGGGACCCGGCGCGGACGGCCCAGCCGGACCGGCCGGTCAAAGACCCTGAGGGCAACCTCGCGGACCCCCGCCAGCTGGCTCGCGCCGCCTGTCAGGATAAGGCCGGCACCCAACTCGACGGAGGCGCCTGATGCCTTGAGGCGGTCGCGCAGGAGTTCCATGGTTTCCTCGACCCGGGGGGCGATGATGCCCTTGAGGAGGGACCTGGGGGCGATCACCGGACCGGCTCCCGGGTCGTCGCCCCGGGGCGGCGCCTCGATCATCTCCTTGTCCTCGTTGGCCGAGGCAATGGCCGACCCGTGAAGGGTCTTGATACGCTCCGCACCGGCCCAGGAGGTGGACAGGCCCCGGGCGATGTCGGAGGTCACATGCTGGCCGCCCACCGGGACCGTCTCGACATGGACCAGGCTGCCACCAGAGAAGACGGCCGCTGAGGTTGAGCCCCCGCCCATGTCGATGCAGACGGCGCCCAGGTCCATCTCGTCTTCCTCGAGGGCTGCGAGGGCCGAGACGAAGGGGGCAGCGGCGACGCCCTCGAAGGTCAGGTGAGCCCGCTCGACGCAGGTCGCCAGGACCCGATAGGCCGCCTCGGCGATGGTCACCACCAGCAGCTCGACGCCCAGTATGCGACCGAACATCTGGCGGGGATCCCGGATCCCCGACTGTCCGTCGACGCTCCAGGACACCGGCAGGATATGGATGGCCTTGCGGTCCTGCAGCTTCAGCTGGGTCATGGCCGAACGGATGGCCCGGGCGAGGTCGTCGTCGGAGATCGGCCGGGCGCCGAGGGAGACCCGTCCCGCCACCCGGCGTCCGGCAAGTTGCCCGCCCGCGGTGGTGACGGTGACACCCTGGACGCGGACCTCAGCCATGCTCTCGGCACGCTCGACGGCCTGGGCGACGGCCTCAGAGGCCTCATCGATGTTGATGATCGATCCGTTGCGAACCCCGCGGGACTGGACATGGGCCACGCCGGCGGTGGTCAGGGTCCGGTCGACGCGCCGGACTCCGTCCGGCTTCATGATGAAGCAGGCCACCTTGCTGGCTCCGAGGTCCACTGCGGCGGTGAAGGCCTGTCGCCCCAGGGCCGCCTTCAGGCCATCCCGGGACTCCCGACGTGCTTCAATCATGGCCACCTGAAACCCCCATCATCCCTTTGACGCCCCTTCGGGCGGCGGCTCCGGCGAGGCGGCAACCGCCCCTACGGCCCTTGGACGCACGGCCACCACGGCCGGGTCCCGCAGGTCCAGGCGTTCAAAGCCGATGCGCATCAGCCCCGACGTCCGGTCCAGTTCATCCAGCCGCCGCAGTGCGGCGGCCTCGTCAACGGCAGGCAGCTGGATCAGCCCCCCTGACCTGAGCCTCAGGTCCCAGCGCCGCTGGTCAACCCGGACCAGGGCCTCCACCTGGGACAACACCGGCGGGCGCCGGCTCAATTCCAGAAGAATGGCGGCCGCCGCCTTGTCCGCGCCTGCACCCACGACCAGGGGCAGGCTTGCGAACCGGGCCGGGTCCGCCTCCGGGATCGGGGCGCCGCGGACGTCGATGACCTGCCGCTGGCCCCCGGACTGCCAGACGGCGAGCTGGCGACGCTCGACCACCTGGATGAGGACGGTGTCCGGAAGGAGCCGCACGACCCGGACGTCGTGAACCCAGCCCACCGACTCGATACGTTGGCGGATGACGTCCAGGTCCATGTCGGCCAGCGGCTGGCCCTTGTAGAGCCCGGCGGCCTTCAGGATGTCGCCGGTAGCGAGGGGCGAGGCACCCTTGACCCGGACGGCATCGAGCCGGAAGCCCGCGGCCGCCAGGCGCTGGGCGATGTCCGCGCCGGCAGCCTGGGCCATGCGGGCACCGCGTCCGCCGGTCGCAAGGATCAGGACCAGGGCCGCCAGGATGACCGCGAGAGCCGCCAGGAGGATGGCCGCCGCCGAGGGTCCGCCAGCAGGCGCGACCGCGCGGCCCCGGGCTGCGGTCTGCCCCGCACCCTGCCCGGTCGGCCTAGCCGACGATCCTCCCCGCATGGCCGCGGGCATGGGCGTCCTCCGTGATCCAGAGCACCAGTTGGTCGAACGCCACACCGATTGCGGCGGCCTGCTCGGGGACGAGTGAGGTCGGCGTCATTCCGGGCTGCGTATTCACCTCCAGAAGAACCAGAATGTCGTTAACGGGGTCATAACGAAGGTCCGAACGGGACACGCCGGCACAGCCCAGGGCCGCGTGGGAGATTTCGGCCAGGCGACGGGCCCGGTCGGTCACTTCCGGGGAAATCCGGGCCGGAAGCACGTGGGTGGACCCGCCTTCGCCATACTTGGCCTCGTAGTCGTAGAAACCCTCGGAAGTCACGATCTCGGTCACCATCATGGCCCGCCCGTCCATGACGCCGACAGCGAGCTCGAGCCCCGGGATGTAGGGCTCGACAAGGACCTCCTCGCCCAAGGCCCAGTCGGCGGCCGCAATCGCCTGCGGCGGGGTGTTGGCGCCCGCCTGGACGATGAACACCCCGACCGATGAACCCTCGGCGTTGGGCTTGATGACGTAGGGCGGGGACATGACATGGCCTGCGGCGGCCAGGTGCCGGTCGTAGAGTCCGCCTCCGGGCACGGTCACGCCGGCCGCCGAAAGGACCGCCTTGGCGCGGGTCTTGTCCATGGCCAGGGCCGAGGCCAGGACGCCGGAATGGGTATAGGGCAGGCCGAGGGTCTCCAGGACGCCCTGGACGCAGCCGTCCTCTCCCCAGACCCCGTGCAGGGCGTTGAAGCAGACATCCGGGGAGACACGGACCAGCACCTCGGCCAGGTCGCGGCCAGCATCGACCCGGGACACCCGGGCGCCCAGGCGTTCGAGGGCGTCAGCGCAGGCGGCACCGGAGACCAGGCTCACCTCGCGCTCCGAGGACAGGCCGCCAAGAAGGACCGCGACGTGCCGACCGGCCAGGGGGCGGGAATCAGGCTCTGGCATGGGCGAACTCCAGGAGAAGGACGGGCCGGGGCGTCGCGCGGACGGCGGTGCCTGTCAAGGCGCGGGTGCTGGTCGGCCGATCCGGCGGATCTCCCACTCCAGGCGGACCCCCGACCTCGCCTCGACGTCGGCGCGCACCGCCTCGCCCAGGCCCTCGAGGTCCGCCGCCGTCGCCTCGCCACTGTTGATCAGGAAGTTGGCATGCTGGGGCGAGAACATGGCGCCGCCAAAGGGCCGGCCCCGCCATCCGGCCTCATCCACCAGCTTCCAGGCCGAATGCCCCTCGGGGTTCTTGAAGGTCGATCCGCCGGTCTTCTCGCGGATGGGCTGGCTGGCCTCGCGGCGACGGGTGATCTCGTCCATCCGGGCGGTGATCGCCGCCGGATCGTCGGGTTGTCCCTCGAACAGGCCGGCCGTGAAAACAAGGTCACCCACTGCCGCCCGGGCGCTACGCCGGTAGCTGAACTCCATCTCGGCCGCCGGAAGGGTGACGATCCGCCCGTCGCGGGCCACCGCCCGGGCCTCGACCAGGACGTCCGCCGTTTCGGCGCCATAGCAGCCGGCGTTCATCACCAGGGCCCCGCCGATGGAGCCGGGCACGCCCCGGTAGAACTCCAGGCCCGCCAGCCCGGCCGCCGCCGCTTCCCGGGCGAGATGGGCGTCGAGGGCCGCCGCGCCAGCCGACAGCCGCCGGTCTCCCACGCGCTCGATCCGGGAGAAGGCCCGGCCGGCCAGGCGGATGACCACGCCCTCAACGCCCCCGTCACGGACCAGGGTGTTGGAGCCGACGCCCAGGGGCGTGACCGGCGTGGCCGGGTCGAGCGCCGCCAGGAAGCTGGCGAGGTCCGCTTCGTCGGCGGGCAGGAAGAGAACGTCGGCCGGTCCACCAACCCGCAACCAGGTGAAGGGGGCGAGAGGCTCGTCCCTGAGCAGGCGCCCGCGAACCTCCGGCAGCCGGTCCCGCCAGCTCACGGGGCCAGGGCCTCGAGCTGGCCAGGCAGGGCGTAGGCCCAGGCGGTGATGTCTCCCGCGCCCAGGCAGACCACGAGGTCGCCGGGCGAGGTCTCCGCACCGACCAGGCCAGCGAGGGCGTCAGGCCCGGAAAGCGCCAGGACCCTGCGGTGGCCATGCCGCCTGAGGCCCGCCACCAGGGAGTCGCGGCTGGCGCCCTCCAGGGGGGCCTCTCCCGCCGCGTAGACATCCGAGACGATGACCGTGTCGGCGTCGTTGAAGCAGGAGCAAAAGTCCTGGAACAGGTCTTTCAGGCGGGAGTACCTGTGGGGCTGGACCACAGCCACGACCCGCCCCCCGGTGACCGCCCGGGCCGCCTGAAGGACGGCGGCGATCTCGACCGGGTGATGGCCGTAGTCATCGACGATGCGGACACCCCGGGCGACGCCGGTTGTGGTGAACCTCCGGCGCACGCCGCCGAATCCCGCAAGGCCGCTTCGGATGTCGTCTTCGCCGACTCCCAGCTCACGCGCGACCGCGATGGCCGCGAGGGCGTTCAGCACGTTGTGGTGTCCCGCCATGGGCAGGTGCAGGCCTGGCCAGGCCAGGGCGGGTCCCTCATGGGGCCGGATGACGACATCGAACCGACAGCCGTCCGGCCCCATCTCGATGTGCTCGGCACGGACCTCGGCCTGGGGATTGACGCCATAGGTGACCAGGTGCCGGTTTTCGACCCGGGCGGCCATGGCCTGAACCTCCGGGTGATCCGTACAGACGGCTGCGAAGCCGTAGAAGGGAACGCTTTCGACGAAGTCCTGGAAGGCTCGCCGGACAGCGTCGAAGGAGCCGTAGTGGTCCAGGTGCTCGGGGTCGATGTTGGTGACGACGGCGCAGGTGGCCCTCAGCCGCAGGAAGGTACCGTCAGACTCGTCGGCCTCCACGACCATCCAGTCCCCCTGCCCCACCTTGGCGTTGGCACCATAGGCATTGATGATCCCGCCGTTGATCACGGTGGGATCCAGGCCGCCGGCGTCCAGCAGGGCGGCGACCATGGAGGTGGTGGTGGTCTTGCCGTGGGTCCCGCCGACCGCCACCGAGAACTGCAGGCGCATGAGCTCTGCCAGCATCTCGGCGCGGCGGACCAGGGGCAGGCGGCGGCTGCGGGCCTCAACCAGCTCGGGGTTATCGGGCTGGATCGCCGTCGAATAGACCACGGCGGAGGCAGCCCCGAGATTGCCGGCCTGCTGGCCGATGAAGATGCGGGCGCCCAACTTCTCAAGGCGCTCGGTATTGGCGCTGGCGCGGGCGTCCGAGCCCTGCACCGTATAACCGACCCGCAGCATGATCTCCGCGATGCCGCTCATGCCGATCCCGCCGATCCCGACGAAGTGGACGGGCCCGATGTCGAAGGGCGTGGGCCTTCTGCGGTTCATCCGCGGCGTCCTTCCGCAGCGACGGCCTCGACCAGATCGGCCAGGCGTTCAGCGGCGTCGGGCCGCGAGAGGCTGCGGGCGCCGTTAGCCATCCGGACCAGCCTGTCGGGCTGAGACAAAAGCTTTACGAGGGCCCTGGACATGGTCTCCACGGTCAGCTCGGCCTCGCGGGCGACCACGGCACCGCCGGCATCCGCCATGACCTGCGCGTTCTGGCCCTGGTCGTCGTCAAGGGCGGCCGCCAGCGGCACGAGGATGGCCGGGCGGCCGGCGATCGCGAACTCGCAGACCGAACCGGCGCCGGACCTGCCGATCACCAGGTGCGCCACCTTCAGGCGGCTGGCCATGTCGCGGAAGAAGGGGGCGATCTCGGCCTTAACGTTGGCGTCGGCATAGACCTGCCGGGCCAGGTCGAGGCTTTCCTTGCGGGTCTGCTGCTGGACCTCAAGCCGGTCGCGCAGGGCCTCCGGCAGGGCGGCGATGGCGGCGGGCATCAATTCGGACAGAAGCCGGGCACCCTGGCTGCCGCCGGTGATGAGGAGGCGGATCGGACCGGTCTCGGAAGGCGGTTCGTAGGGAACCCCGGCGATGGCGCGGATTTCCGCCCGCACCGGATTGCCCACGAC
>CAIWHQ010000029.1 GCA_903912465.1 uncultured Alphaproteobacteria bacterium
CCACGCCTTCGTTACGTCCGACTTCTCGGTGGCAAACGTTGCGGCCAACTCGCACTCGGAAAAGCCGCTTCTGTACCGGGTCTCCGCCACCTGGGGCAGCCACGAGGGGTCCATGCTGCTCTGGAACCTCGCCCTCACGGGTTTCGGCGCTGTGCTCGCCGGCCGGGGGCGGGATCTGCCACGCGATCTCAAGGCCGTGGCGGTGGCGGTACAGGGCCTGATCGGGTCGGTCTTCCTGGCCTACACCGTGCTGGCCTCGAACCCCTTCGTTCGCCTCGTTGATGCGCCTGTGGAGGGCCGCTCCCTCAATCCCCTGCTCCAGGACCCGGCCCTGGCCGTCCACCCCCCCTTCCTCTACGCCGGCTATGTCGGCATGTCGGTGGTCTTCTCCCTGGCGGTGGCAGCCCTGGTCGAGGGCCGGATCGACGCGGCCTGGGCCCGCTGGGTGCGCCCCTGGACCCTTGCGGCCTGGAGCTTCCTGACCGTTGGCATCACCCTGGGGGCCTATTGGGCCTATTACGAGCTGGGCTGGGGCGGCTGGTGGTTCTGGGATCCCGTCGAGAACGCCAGCTTCATGCCCTGGCTGGTCGCTACCGCCCTCCTGCACTCGGCCGTCGTGACGGAGAAGCGGGGCGCGCTTCCCGGCTGGACGGTATTCCTCGCCATCACCGCCTTCAGCTTCTCCATGTTGGGTGCCTTCCTGGTGCGCTCGGGTGTCCTGACCTCCGTCCACGCCTTCGCCGTGGACCCGACCCGGGGCGTACTGCTTCTCGGCATCCTCCTGGCGACGGCCGGGTCCGCATTCACCCTCTTTGCCATACGGGCACCGGGACTCGCCGCCGGCGGCGTCTTCGCGCCGGTCAGTCGCGAGAGCGCCCTGGTCGCCAACAACATCCTCCTGTCCGCGGCGACCCTCACGGTCCTCCTGGGCACGCTCTTCCCCCTGATCCGGGAGGCGATCAGCGGCGAGGCGATCTCGGTCGGCGCGCCCTACTTCAACCTGACCTTCACGCCCCTGATGGTCATCCTGTGCCTTCTGGTCCCCTTCGGTCCCCTGCTGGCCTGGAAGCGAGGCGACCTGTCGCCGGCCTTCCGGGCGCTCATTCCCGCCCTGGTCCTGGGCGTGCTTGTGGGCCTGGCCGCCCTCTGGCTCCTGACGCCGCGCAAGGCCTTCGCCAGCCTTGGCCTCGGCCTGGCGGCCTGGCTTGTTGTGGGGGCCCTGGTCGAGGCCGCTCAGCGCATCCGGCTCTTCCGGGCCCCCCTTCCGGAGAGCCTGCGCCGCTTACGGGGCCTGCCACGGGGCACCTGGGGGACGACCCTCGCCCACCTGGGTCTGGGCGTTTTTGTCCTCGGCGCCTGCTTCGAGACCGCCTGGAAACTCGAGGCCGCACAGACCCTGGCGCCGGGCCAGTCCCTGCGCGTCGGTGCCTGGGAGCTGGTCCTGAAGGATGTCCGCCCCGTCGACGGTCCGAACTATGAGGCCGAGACGGCACGCATCTCAGCCCTTCGAGACGGACGGGAGGTCTGCGCCCTGACGCCGTCCCGCCGGTTCTACCCGGCAGGGGGTCAGACCACCTCGGAGGTGGCCATCTGCACGGTGAACCTCAGCCACCTCTACGTGGTTCTGGGTGAACGCAGATCCGGGCCGGAGGGGCGTGGGGTCTGGCTGGTCCGGGGCTTCTGGAACCCCTTGGCCCTGCTGATCTTCATAGGCCCCGCGATCATGGCCCTCGGCGGACTGGTCTCCCTGACAGACCGCAGGCTCCGGCTGGCGGCCGGTCGCCGGCGCGAGATCCGGCCTTGAGGCGGCTTGGGGTGCACTTGGTCGTCGCCCTGGCGGCCGCCCTGTGCCTTGCGGCGGCCTCGGATCCTGCCGAGCGCCTTCCGGACCCTGCCCAGGAGGCCCGTGCCCGGGCCCTCTTCCGGGAGGTGCGCTGCATGGTCTGCCAGAACGAGTCCATCGCGGATTCCGAAGCCGGCCTCGCGGTCGACCTGCGCCGCCTCGTGCGCGAACGCATCGCCTCTGGCCAGGATGACGCCCAGGTCCGGGGCTGGCTGGTCGACCGCTACGGCGAATTCGTCCTCCTGCGGCCGTCCTTCTCCTGGGCGAACCTTGTGCTTTGGCTGGCGCCCCTGGCGGTGGTGATCGCCGGCGTCCTGGCTCTCGCGCAGCGCCTGCGACGGCCTGCCCTGCCCGACGCGGCCCTCACAGAAGTTGAGGCGGGTCGCCTGTCCGACCTGTTGGAAGGCACCGATGGCCATTATCCTGCCCTGAAATCGTCTCCGGACGATCCCAATGCATGACGTAATCCTCATTTGAGCGGTTCGCCGCTCTTTGGCATGTAGTTTCATGCCCAGCTGCGAAGGATCGTGGCGGGCCGAAGGGAAAGAAGTGCGCACCATGAGCTCGAACAAGAGCCGTTACCTCTTCGGGGCCCTCGCGGGAGCCTTCGTCGCCGGCACCGCCTTGGCGGCTGGCGCCGGGCTCAACGCCGCGGGGCGCACGGGAGCCAGTCCGAGCGCGCCGGCTGTGGCCGTTGCGGCCAGTTCCAACTTCGCCCCGCCTCCGGGCGCCCCCATGTCCTTCGCCGACATCTTCGAGAAGGTGTCCCCCGCGGTGGTTTCGATCAATGTGACGAGCCGCGTCGACATGACCCGCCTGCAGCGACAGATCCCGGGCCTGCCCTTCGAGCTGAAGCCGCCCGGGCCGGGTGGCGAGGACGACAATGAGGGCGGCAACGGTCCGCGCCGGCAGTCGGCCGGGTCGGGCTTCTTCATCTCGGCCGACGGTTATGTGGTGACCAACAATCACGTCATCGAGGACGCCGAGAGCATCAAGGTGGTCCTGAAGGACGAGACAGAGCTCGAGGCGACGGTCGTCGGACGCGACGAGGGCACAGACATCGCCGTCCTCAAGGTCAAGGGTGCGGGCTACACCTTCGTCAACTTCGAGAATTCCGCCCGGCCCCGGGTGGGCGACTGGGTGCTGACCGTCGGCAACCCCTACAACCTGGGCGGGACCGCCACCGCCGGCATCGTCTCGGCCTACGGACGGGACATCGGCGAGACCTTCGTCGACTACATCCAGATCGACGCGCCCATCAACCGGGGCAATTCCGGCGGCCCGACCTTTGACGTCTATGGACGCGTGATCGGGGTCAACAGCGCCATCTTCTCACCCACCGGGGGTTCCGTGGGCATCGGCTTTGCCGTACCCGCCGACGTGGCCGCCAGGGTTTCCCGCCAGCTGATGACCAACGGCAAGGTGGTGCGCGGCTATATCGGCGCCTCCATCCAGAACTTCGACGAGGACATGGCCGCCGCCCAGGGAATCGCCGGCCAGAAGGGCGCCATCGTCGCCGAACTCACACCTGGCGCTCCGGCGGACAAGGCGGGCCTGACTGCGGGCGACATCGTCCTGTCAGTCAACGGGGTGCGGGTGAAGAGCTCCTCGGAGCTGACCCGGCAGGTCGCCTCGGCGGCGCCCGGGGACCTCCTGCGCCTTCAGGTGATCCGCGATGGCAAGCCGCGGACCGTCGACATCCGCTCGGGTGTCCGTCCCTCGGAGTCCCAGCTTGCGGCGGGCCCCGGGGGTTCCGGCGGCACCGGACCCGGGCCTGCCCGTCCCGCACCCGCCGCCGGCCAGGCCATCCTCGGTATGATGGTCTCGCCCCTCGATGACGCCGCCCGCCGCCGCACCGGCCTTCCGGCCGATGTCCGCGGCCTGATCATCGGGGGTGTGGAGCGCAATTCCGATGCCGCCGCCAAGGGTCTCCAGGCCAACGACGTGATCATGCGGGCGGGCGACCGGACCCTCGCCATGCCCTCGGACCTGGCCGCTGTCGTCGACCAGGCCCGGAAGGCGGGTCGGCCCAGCGTCCTCGTCTCCGTCTGGCGCGGAGGCAGGACCATCTTCCTGCCGGTCAAGATCGCCGACTGAACGGGGCGGTAGGCATGAAGATCCTGATCGTCGAGGACGACCAGCCCGCCGCCGAGGTCATGGCCCGGGGTCTCCTGGACGCTGGCCACGCCTGCACCCTGTGTCCAGACGGCCTGGTGGGGCTCGAGGCCGCCCGCAGGGGCGGCTTCGACGTCATGATCGTCGATCGCATGATGCCCTGCCTGGACGGGGTCGGCCTGGTCGAGACCCTCCGCCGGGACGGGGATGAGACGCCCGTCCTCTTCCTCTCGGCCCTGGGCGAGATCGATGACCGGGTCGCCGGCCTGCGGGCCGGAGCGGACGACTACCTGGTCAAGCCCTATGCCTTCGCCGAGCTCATCGCCCGGGTCGAGGCCCTGTCGCGGCGGCGGGAGACCGGATCGGTTCTCACCTATCTCAGGGTCGGGGACCTGGAGATGGACCTCATCGGGCGTAAGGTGCAGAGGGCGGGCCGCGAGATCGACCTGCAACCCCGGGAGTTCCAGCTGCTGGAGTTCCTGATGCGGCATGCTGGACAGGCCGTGACCCGCACCATGCTGCTCGAGAAGGTCTGGGAGTACCATTTCGACCCCCAGACCAACGTGATCGACGTCCACATCTCGCGGCTGCGCTCCAAGATCGACAAGGGATTCGAGCACCCCATGCTCGAGACCATCCGCGGGGCGGGGTACCGGCTGGATGCCTGAGGCCCCGGCGCCACCCTCCGGGGGCTTCCTGCGGCTCTTCAGGGCGGCGCCCTTCAGACTGACCCTCCTGTCCCTGGCCCTCTTCGCCATCGCCGGGGCTATCTTCATGGCCTATGTCTACATGGCCGCCGCCGGTGAGGCCCGAAGGCGGACGGACGCGGAAATCCGCCGGGAGGCCGACAGCCTGGTCGCGGTCTACAACCGTGCAGGCCCCGCCGCCCTCAACCCCGTCCTGGTGACCCGGATGGCCGGCGAGCGGCGCTTCGTCTATCTCTTCCTGGCCCCGGACGGTGCCAGGATCACCGGTTCCCTCGCCCAGAGCCCCGTCGAGAACTTCACCGGCGCCCCGACCTGGACCCCCTTTTCCCTGTCTGGGCCGGGTGCGGCCGGGCGCGCCCAGTCGATCCCCGCCCGCGGCCTGCAGCTGCGCCTCTCCGGCGGCGAGACCCTCTTCGTCGGGGCCGACGTCAGCGACGACCGGGACTTCATCGTGACCATCGTCCGGGGCCTCTGGGGCGCCGGCGCTTTGTTGTTGGTTCTGGGCACAGCCGTTGGGCTCCAGGCCAGCCGCAACTTCACCCGCGCCATGACCGGGCTGACGGACGTCGTGGCTGCCGCGAGGAACGGGAACCTCTCGGCCCGCGCCCCTGTGCGGGGGGCCGGGGACGAGCTCGACCAGCTGGCCGAGGGTCTGAACGACATGCTCGACCGGCTCGACCGCTCCATGTCCGCCCACCGGCACGCCGGCGACGCGATTGCTCACGACCTGCGCTCGCCCCTGACCCGCCTGAAGGCCCGCCTGGATACCGCCCTGCTCGATGTCGAGGCCGGACGGGGCGACGCCCGCCAGGCGTTGGGCCAGGCCCTGGATGACACCGACGGCCTCCTGCGGACCTTCTCTGCCGTGCTCGCCATCTCGCGCCTCCAGGCGGCCGGGGAGGCGCCCAATGCGGTGCGTTTCGACCCCGCCGCCATGGTTCGCGACATGACGGAGCTTTACGGCCCGCTCTGCGAGGACAAGGGCCTTGAGATCGCCTCGGACGTCTCCGCCGGCATCGCCGTGAGGGGCAATCCCGCCTTCCTGGCCCAGGCCCTCGCCAACCTCGTGGACAATGCCGTGAAGTACACCCCGCCGGGTGGGGCCGTGAGGGTCCGGCTTCGACGAATGGCTTCCGGCGAGGTCGAGATCTCGGTGACGGATACGGGCCCCGGAGTGTCGACGGCCGACAGGGACCGGGTCGTCCAGCGCTTCGTACGCCTGGAGAACAGCCGCAACCTGCCCGGCGTTGGTCTTGGCCTGTCCCTGGTCGCCGCCGTCGCCGAGGCCCATGGCGGCCGGTTCGAGCTGGGCGATGGGCCGGGCGTCTTCGACGGTTCGGGACCGGGGCTCCGCGCCGCCGTCGTCCTCCCTTCGGCAACATGACCCCCCTGGGCCAGCAGCTGTCCCCCTGTGGCCCGGTGATCGATTCCCGGTCCGCCGAACGGCTCCTCGACGCCATCGCCTCAGTGCGGGACCTCTCCCCGGCCGAACGCGCAGCCCTTGCGCCGGTCTTCGGTGCGTCGGGCTATCTCGCGGGCCTCGCCCGCCGGGATCCAGCCCGCATGGCCCGGCTTCTCGACTCTGACCCCGAGGCGAGTCTTGACCGAATCCTGGATGCCACGGGTGTGCTGGCCACCGCCGCTCCAGAGGTCACCGGCCCGGGGCTCCGGCGGCTCAAGGCCGAGCTTCATCTCCTGACGGCCATCGCCGACCTTGGCGGCGCCTGGGATCTGGACCAGGTCACCGGCGCCCTGGCCCGGTTTGCCGACGCCGCCCTCGCGGCGGCCCTGTCCAGCGCCGCAGGTGCCGAGGTCGCCGCCGGCCGCCTCGCCCCGCCGCCAGATGACCGTCACGGACCGGTTCCGGGGGTCTTCTGCATCGCCATGGGCAAGCATGGCGCCTTCGAGCTCAACTATTCGAGCGACATCGACATCTCGATCTTCTTCGATCCTGCCGCCCTGCTGCTCTCGCCGGGGATCGAACCCCAGGCCTTTGCGGTCCGTCTGACCCACAGGCTGACGGAGCTGATGCAGGAGCGCACCGCTGACGGCTATGTCTTTCGCATGGACCTGAGGCTGAGGCCCGACCCGGGCTCAACGCCGCCAGCGGTCTCAGCCGTTGCCGCCCTCGACTATTACGAGAGCGTTGGCCAGAACTGGGAGCGGGCGGCCTTCATCAAGGCCCGGTCCTGCGCCGGCGACATCGCCCGAGCGGACGCCTTCCTGGTCGAGTTGCAGCCCTTCATCTGGCGCCGGAACCTGGACTTCGCGGCCATAGCCGACATCCACTCCATCAAGCGCCAGATCCACATCCACAAGGTCGATGATCGCCTTTCGGCCCGGGGTGCCGACCTCAAGCTCGGCCGGGGCGGCATCCGCGAGATCGAGTTCTACGTCCAGACACAGCAGCTGATCCTCGGGGGTCGCCACCCGGGGCTGCGAAGCCTTCGCACCCTCGACGCCCTCGACGCCCTGACCGCCGCCGGGCACGTTTCGGATGCGGCTCGTGACGAGCTTGGTGACGCCTACCGCCGCCTGCGCGACCTGGAGCACAGGGTGCAGATGCTTGCCGACGAGCAGACCCACCGCCTGCCGGAGTCCGACTCCGAACGCCGGCGGGTCGCGGCCCTGTCCGGCTTCGACCGGCTGCGCAGCTTCGATGCGCACGTCGAGCGGATACTGAAGGTCGTCAACCGGCGCTATGGCGAACTCTTCCCGGGCGAGGAGCCCCTGTCTTCCCGCTTCGGCAGCCTGATCTTCACGGGCGTCGACGACGATCCTGAGACCCTGCGCACCCTGGCCCGGATGGGCTTCTCCAGTCCCGCCCAGGTGTCCGGGACGATCCGTGCCTGGCACCACGGACACATCGCCGCGACCCGCTCCGAGCGCGGCCGCGAACTCTTCACCCGCCTGGCCCCCCGACTGCTCGAGGCCACCCAGGCTACCGGGGCCCCGGACGCCGCCTTCACCCGCTTCGGTGCCTTCTTCTCGCGCCTGTCCAGCGGGGTCCAGCTCCAGTCCCTCTTCCTCGCCCAGCCGTCGCTGTTCGCCTTGATCGTCGAGGTCATGGCCTTTGCCCCCCGCCTTGCGGACACCCTGGCGCGCCGTCCCGCCGCCCTCGATGCCCTGCTGGATCCGGCCTTCTTTGGCGACATCGACCCGCAGGAGGATCGCCAGGCCCTGCAGAGCGCCGTGGCCAGGGCGGTCGATTTCGAGTCGGCCATGGACACTGTCCGCCGCCAGCACCGGGAGCAGGCCTTCCGCATCGGCGTCCAGGTGATGAGCGGATCCGCGGGCGCCGAGGCCGCTGGCCACGGCTTCGCCGGCCTGGCGGACGCCAGCATCGAGGCCCTGGCGCCCGTCGCCCTGGCCGAGGCCGTCCGCCTTGGGGGTGACTTCGAGGGACAGGTGGCGGTGGTCGCCCTCGGGAAGTGCGGATCCCGCGAGATGAGCGCAGGCTCTGACCTCGACCTGATGACCGTTCACAGGGCGGCCACGCCCGATACCGTCTCCACCCTCAAGGGCTGGTCTGCAGAGACCTTCTACGCCCGCTTCACCCAGCGGCTGGTGGCGGCCCTATCCCTGCCGACTTCGGAAGGCGAGCTCTACGAGGTCGACATGCGCCTGCGGCCCTCTGGCGCCATGGGTCCCGTCGCCGTCGCCTTTACCGCCTTCGGTGCCTATTACGCGACCGAGGCCGAGACCTGGGAGTTCATGGCCCTGACCCGCGCCAGGGTGGTCTGGTCCAGCGATCCCGCCTTCGCCAGGGACGTTGCAGACGCCATCGAGATGACCTTGCGCCAGCCCCGCGACGCCGCCGTCCTGGCCCGTGAGGTGCGCGAGATGCGCGCCCTCATCGCCCGGGAGAAGCCGGCGTCGGGTCTCTGGGACATGAAGCTTGCACCCGGAGGGCTGGTGGACATCGAGTTTGCCGCCCAGTTTCTCCAACTCGCCCATGCGCACCAGGGCGGCCCCCTGCGCGCCGGAACTGCAGACGCCCTGGAGGCCATGGCTGCGGCAGGACTGGCCAGCGCGGTCGGTCCCCTTCTGGAGGCCTGGACCCTGCAGCAGAACCTGACTCAGATGCTCCGCCTCGCCCTCGGGGACGCCGGCGACCCCGCTGAGCAGCCCGACGCCTTCAGGCGCAGGCTGGCCCGGGCCGGCGGTGCCCGCGACTTCCGCAGCCTCGTCACGCGTCTGGGGAGGACCCGCAGGCGCGCGCAGGAGGCCTTCGAAACCCTTGTCCGCCCTTGAAACGCCGGAATTCAGGGTCCAATTCGTTCAACACCCAGTGGACCGGAGATTCCCGAGTGCGTCTGACCCTTTCCGCCTGCGCAGCCGCGCTCTTCGCCCCGGCCCTTCTGACGGTTCTCTGGGCCGCGCCGGCCACCGCCCAGATGGGCCCGCCCAAGCTGGACCAGAACGGCGATGGCAAGGTGCTCTACGCCGAGTACCGGACCGCCAACGTGGACAAGACCCTCCAGACCCTGGACGCTGACAAGAACGGTCAGGTCTCCCGGGCCGAGTTCGACAAGTTTGCCGGCATGGCCCGGACCTTCGGCGGAGCCAGGGCTGAGGCGGCCATGAGCCAGTGGTGGCGCTCGACAGACGTCAATGGAGACGGATCCATGTCCCGGTCGGAAATGGAGACGTCCAGCAAGCGCCGTTTCGATGCGTCAGACTCCAACCGCGACGGAGTCCTGGACAAGACAGAGGTGGCCGCCATGCGGCAGAGACAACGTGCTGCGACCGGCAACTGACGCCCTCGGGCGCATCCATTCCGACGGGCCGGCGACACCCTCCCGCGTCGACGACCCGGACGCTGACCTCGTCCGCAGGGTCGGAGCCGGGGACCCGCTGGCTGTCCGGGCCCTGACCGCTCGCAAGCTTCCGCGCCTCACCGCCCTTGCGGCCCGTGTCCTGGGAGACGCCGCCGAGGCCGAGGACATCGCCCAGGAATCCCTGATCCGGGCCTGGCGGCAGGCGCCAGTCTGGCGCTTCGGGGAAGCCCGCTTCGACACCTGGCTCCACCGGGTAACCCTCAATCTCTGCCGGGACCGGCTGCGCAGGGTCCGTCCGGGCGGGCCGCAGGACCTTGAGGCCCTGGTCGATCCCGGGCCGGCCCCAGACCGGGGGCTGGAGGCCAGGGACGTGGGCGACCGCGTGGCTGCAGCCATGGCAATCCTTCCCGTCCGCCAGCGCGAGGCGGTCGTCCTCTGCCACTACCAGGAATTGGGCAACATCCAGGCCGCCGCCGCCCTCGGGATCACCGTCGAAGCCTTGGAAAGCCTCCTGTCCCGGGGTCGCCGGGCCCTCCGCGCGGCCTTGTCGGACCTCGTCCCATGACCCTGCACCCCGATTCCGTGACCGCCGAAGAGGCGCGCGTGCGCCAGCTGGCGGAGGCCTTTGGCGGGGACCCCGCCCGGTGGCCCGAGGCGGATCGCCCAGGTGCCGAAGCCTGGATCGCCGCCCATCCCGCTGAGGCCCGACGGCTTCTCGACGACGCGCGTTCTCTGGATCGCCTGTTGCTCGCCTGGGAGGCTCCGCGTCCGACGGCGGCCGTAACAACGTGGGTGCAGGCCGCCGCCCCGGTCCAGGTCCGGCAATCCCTCCGCCGCTCCTGGGTGATGACCCTGACCGGCGGTGCTGCCCTCGCTGCAGCCTGCCTGGCGGGCATTATCGCTGCGCCGCGTCTCGTGGACCCGGTCGTGCGCCCCGCCGCAGCGCCCGTCTATGCTTCGGATCCTGATTCCATCCTCGCCGAGGCCCTGGCGCCCTGGGAGGCTCCCGTCGCCGAGTCCGCCACAGGCGCCCGATCTTGAACCGCCGGGCGCTTGTGGTGGCGCTCTTCGTCTCTGCCGCCCTCAACCTCTTCCTGGTCGGGCTGATCGCCGGCGGTTGGCGCCAGCTGCACGCAGACCCAGCCCCTGACGTCGAGGCCGCATCTGTGGACGCTCCGGGCCCTGAGCCCCGGGTCCCGCCGCCCGGACCTCCAGGATCGGACGCCCTCCCGGCGCAGGCTTTGCCGCCTCCGCCACCCGCCCCGTCGGTTCGCAGGGATGAACGCAAGCCCGGGCCGCCACCCCAGGGCCAGGAGGTCGCGTCGCCGCCCCTGCCGCCCCTCGAGGATCCGCCCCCGCCCCAGGCTCCCGGACCCGGCGGGCGACCGCCGGTCGCCAGTCCGCTCATGCGGGCCAGCCGGGACCTGCCCGAGCCCCAGAGACAGGAATTCAGAGCCCTCCTGAGGGCGCAGAGCGAAGCGGTCCGTCCTGACCTGCATGCCGCTCGCCGGGAACGGGTCAGGGCCTGGGACGCCCTGGCGCGGGGCGAGGCGTCAGCCGACGAGACAAGCCGCAGGCTGGAGGCCGCCCGTCTTCGCGAACTCGCAGCCCGCGGTCAGATCGAGGAGGCGGTGACGGCCTGGGCCGCTCGCCAGTCGCCCGACGTCCGGGCCCAGGTGGCCGAGGCCCTTGCGCAGGACGCCATGCCCGGCGGCAGTCGTCCGCTCAGGCCTCAGGGGCCGCCACCGCGTCCCGGGGGCGGGCCTCCGCCAAGGCAAGACTGAAGCTGACCCGGGTGCCCTGGCCGGGCGCGCTCTCAATGGTCAGGTTCGAGCCATGCAATTCGACGAAGGCCTTGGAGAGGGCCAGACCCAAACCCGTTCCCTGGGTGGTCTTGGACTGCTGGGTCTCGACCTGCTCGAAGGGGACGGCCAGGCGGTGAAGGTCCTCGGCGTCGATACCGATGCCGGTATCCTCCACCGTCAGGCGAACGCCGTCTTCCTCCTCCTCGGCCCGCACGCAGACGCGGCCGCCAGCGGGGGTGAACTTTATCGAGTTCGACATCAGGTTGAGCAGGATCTGCTTCAGGGCCCGGGGGTCGGCCAGGACCTCAGGCAGGTCATCCTCGATATCGGCGAACAGCATGAGCCCTGAGGTCTCGGCCCGGTTTCGCACCAGGCGGAAGGCTTCTTCGACGAGCGGGCTGAGGCTCAGGGGCTCACGGTAGAGCGCCATCTTGCCCGCCTCGATCTTGGACATGTCGAGCACGTCATTGATCAGGGCCAGAAGGTGTTGGCCCGAGCTCAGTATGTCCGCGACATAGCCCCTGTACTGCGTGGCCCCGACGGGACCGAACAGTTCCTGGCCCATGATCTCCGAGAATCCGATGATGGCGTTCAGGGGCGTGCGCAGTTCGTGGCTCATATTGGCAAGAAACTCGCTCTTGGCCCGGCTGGCCTCGATGGCGCGGAATTTCTCGGTCTCGTACTTGCTGGCCAGGTCGGAAAGCTGCGCCTTGCTGGCCTCAAGCCGGCTTACGGCGTCGCGCAGGGCCTCTTCGTCCCGGCTGCGTTCGGCCTCCCGGAGTTTCAGGGCGGTGATGTCGACGGCGGTCATGACCAGGCCGCCCGATGGCGTGCGGCGTTCATGGATCTGCGCCCAGCGTCCGTCGGTGAACTCCACCTCGCGAACGCCAGGGGCGCCGCCGTCGGGCTTCAGGGACTGCCGGATGGCCTGCCGGGTAAGGCGGGAGAATTCAGCGTGGGGCGAGTCGGGCTTCATCAGCTCGGCGTCGAGGTTGAACATGCGCGCAAAGGCGGAATTGGCACCCGCCAGCCGGCCCTCCGCATCCCAGCAGGCGAAGGCCGAGGCCATGATCTGGACGGCTTCCACCAGGGATTCCGGTGGAGCCTCGCCCTTGTTCCCGGGCGGTGCGCCATCCGGTCCGCCCCGGGCACCCCTGCGACCGAGCCAGAGGCCGCCGGCGCCGGTCAGGACCCCCAGGGGGCCGGCCATCATCAGGACATTCGAAAGGGCCGGCGCTGCGTCACGGACCGATGCGGCGAGGCCCGCGGTCAGGGCGGCTGCGCCCAGCCCGGCAAGCATCAGAGGGCTGTTGGCAACGCCGCTCCAGAGGGCGGAGCGGGGGGTCTGTCCGAAATCGCTGACTGCCGACACCGCTGAAGCTCCTGCGAAGGAGGGCCCTGCGCCGCTCCGACTCACTCCTTCAGCACGGAGATGGTGAACAGTTCGCCAACGCTGGGGTCGGGACCTGTGGAAATCAGCCTTCCAGCGCCCGCCCGACCAGTTCCAGCACATTGCGGGAAAGACCCGGTGCAGCGGCAATCCGCTCCAGCTCGGCCTTCATCATCGCCCCCAGGTCGGGCCGGTATCGCCCCCAGGATCCCAGGGGCTCCACCAGCCGGGCGGCGATCATGGGGTTGTAGCGATCCACGGAAAGGATCTGGTCCGCCAGGAAGCGGTAGCCCGAGCCGTCCTCGGCATGGAAGCGGGCCGGATTGGCCGAGGCAAAGCTCGCCACCAGGGCCCGAAGCCGGTTCGGCGTCTGGGCGTCGAAATCCGGGTGGCGCGTCAGGGCGATCACCCGCTCCAGGGCCTCGGCCGAGGGGTCCCGGGCCTGCAGGGCGAACCACTTGTCGATCACCAGGGGCTCGCTCCGCCAGCGGGCATGGAAGTCCTCCAGGGCCGAGGCAAAGGCTGCCCCGCCCAGGGTCATGAGGGCGTTGAGGCCGCCGATGGCATCGGTCATGTTCCCGGCCGCCCGGTAATGGCCCTCGGCGAGATCCCGGGTCTCGGTGCGGGGGTTGGCGGCCAGCAGATCCAGGGCCGCATTGCGCAGGGCCCGGCGTCCGGCGCTGGCGGCGTCGGGCGAGAAGCTGGCGCCGTCCTGCAGGCCCAGGTGCAACCGCTTCAGGGCTGCCTCCAGGTGGACGGCCAGGCGCAGGCGCAGGGCTTCCCGCGCCGCGTGCAGGGCCGCCGGGTCCGCGGGTGGCCGGGCCACGGCGAGGTCGGCCTCGGTGGGCAGGGCCAGCAGCAGGGCCTTGAAGGCGGGCTCCGAGGCCTGGTCGTCCAGGGCCCGGCCCATGGCCTCGGCGAAGCGTTCTTCGCCCACCTCATCCGGCGCGCCGCCGGCCCGGGCCAGGATCAGGTCGCGGGCCACCTCCTGGCCGGCCTCCCAGCGGTTGAACAGGTCGGCGTCGCCGGCCAGCTGGACATAGCGGTCCCCGGGTCGGGCGTCTGAAGACAGCTCCACCGGCGCCGAAAAGCCCCGCAGGGCCGAGATCACCGGCCGCGAGGTCACGCCGGACAGGGTGAGACGCGTCTCCTCGGTCTCCAGGATCACCAGGGTCTCGTCCAGGGCCTGGCCGTCCCGGCTGAAGGCCATTGTCCGGCCCTCGACGTCCAGCAGGCCCAGGCGGACCGGGACCGGAAGGACGCGCTTGTCGGCCTGACCTGGGGTGGCTGGCGTTCTCTGGGTGAGGGTGATCTCCAGGTCGCCCGTCTCCGGCGTCCAGCGCGAGGTCATCCGCACCCGGGGGGTGCCGGCCTGCTCATACCAGGCGAAGAAGGCTGACAGGTCCTGGCCGGAGACTTC
>CAIWHQ010000030.1 GCA_903912465.1 uncultured Alphaproteobacteria bacterium
CGTCCTGTGCCTCCAGGAGATCAAGTGCCGGGAAGGGGAATTCCCCCGGGCCGAGTTCGAGGCTGCCGGCTACCCGCACATGCGCATCAGCGGCCAGAAGGGCTCGCACGGGGTGGCCATCGTCTCGCGACTCCCCCTCGACGACGCCCCCGCCCTGGACCTCTGCCGCGAGGGCCACGCCCGGGTGGTCGGGGCCCGGATCTCGGGGATCGAGGTCCAGAACTTCTACATCCCGGCGGGGGGCGACACTCCCGACCCGGAGACCAACCCGAAGTTCGCGCACAAGCTGGATTTCTTCGCCCGCCTGACCGCCGAGGCCCGCCTCCGGAACCCGGCCGACGCCCTGGTCATCACCGGCGACCTGAACGTCGCCCCGGGGGAGAACGACGTCTGGAGCCATCGTCAGATGCTGAAGGTGGTCAGCCATACGCCCGTCGAGATCGAGGCCATGGCGGCCCTGCGCGAGGCCGGCGGCTTCACGGACCTGGTGCGCGAGGCTGTCCCCGAGTCCGAGAAGCTGTTCTCCTGGTGGAGTTACCGCGCCGCCGATTTCCGCGCCTCGAACCGCGGCCTGAGGCTGGACCACATCTGGATCTCCCCCGGCCTGCGGGGTCCTGCCCTGGCGGACAGTGCCAGCGCCCGGGTCCACGACGAGGTCCGGGCCTGGGAACGCCCCAGCGACCACGCGCCCGTTACGGCGGACTTCCGCCTCTAGAGTCGGAACGGGATCGTGACGGGGGTCAGGGTGCCAGCCGGTATCCGCCACCCTCGGTCAGCAGGAGCCGACCCCCGGCGGGATCCGACTCGATCTTCTGGCGCAGCCTGTAGACATGGGTCTCGAGGGTATGGGTCGTCACACCGGCGTTGTAGCCCCAGACCTCGGCCAGCAGCTCTTCCCGCGCTACCGACTTCTCACCGGCGCGGTAGAGATATTTCAGGATGTTGGTTTCCTTTTCGGTGAGTCGCACCTTGCGCCCCGAGCTGTCCACGAGGACCTTGGCTGCCGGCCGGAACTCGTAGGGGCCGAGCCGGAAGACGGCACCCTCGGAATGCTCGTGACTGCGAAGCTGGGCACGGATCCGGGCCTGCAGGACGGCCAGTCGGAAGGGCTTGGTGACATAGTCGTTGGCCCCGGCGTCCAGCCCGCCCACCATCTCCGTCTCGGCGTCAGCTGCCGTCAGCATGATCACCGGACAGGCGACCTGTTGCGCGCGGAGCTCCCGGCACACCTCCCGGCCGTTGGTGTCCGGCAGGTCGACGTCCAGGAGGATGATGTCTGGACGGGCCTCGAGGGCCGCGAGGATGCCCGCGGCGCCGGTGGCCGCCTGGACAACCTCGAAGTCGCCCCCGGAGGCGAGAAGGTCGGCGAGCTCTGTCCTCAGCTCGTCATTGTCGTCGATGATCAGCAGGGTCTTGGGTTGAGCCATAGGCCGGAACATGCACCCTGAGGGCGGGCCCCGCCAAGGGCCCAGTTGAAGACAGCCCCTGGAAGGCTCGTTGTGGCAATGGAGACAGGCGGAATGATCTTCTCGGCGACCTCGGACGGCAGCCTCGATATCGGTGGAAGGAGCGTGCGGTGCGCCCTGGGCCGGTCGGGGGTCCTGCCGGCGGCGGACAAGCGCGAGGGTGACGGCGCCTCGCCCCTGGGCGTCTGGCCCCTCCGGAAGGTCCTCTACCGGCCCGACCGCGAGCCGGCGCCGAAGACCCGCCTGCCCGTCCAGGCACTGACGCCGTCGGACGGCTGGTGCGACGCCCCCGGGGACCCGGCCTACAACCGCCCCGTCCGCCTGCCCTATCCCGCCAGCGCAGAGACCCTGTGGAGGGAGGACAGGGTTTATGACCTGATCGTGGTCCTGGGCCACAACGACGACCCGCCCGTCAGCCCGATGGGGTCGGCCATCTTCCTGCACCTGGCCCAGCCGGACTGGTCGCCGACGGCCGGCTGCGTCGCCGTGCGGCGGGAGGACCTGCTGGATCTCCTGTCCCGGGCGGGGCCGGAAGACGCCCTTGCGATCCTTCCCGGCGGCTTCCAGCCCTAGTTCCGGGCACCGAAGAGGGCTGAGCCCACCCGGACATGGGTGGCGCCAAAGGCGATGGCGGTCTCGAAATCGTCGCTCATGCCCATGGACAGGACGGTCAGCCCGTTGCGGGCCGCGATCCGGGCCAGCAGGCCGAAATGCGGACCCGCCGGTTCACCCACCGGGGGAATGCACATCAGCCCCTCTACCGGCAGGGCGAGGTCGCTGCGGACCCGGTCGAGGAAGGCGTCTGCGTCGGCCGGGAGCACCCCGGCCTTCTGGGGCTCCTCACCCGTATTCACCTGGACCAGGAGGCGCGGCAGGCGCCCGGTCTTCTGGGCTGCGGCGACGAGGGCCAGGGCCAGCCGGTCCCGGTCCAGGCTCTCGATGACGTCGAAGACAGACACGGCAGCCTCGGCCTTGTTGGTCTGGAGAGGCCCGATCAGCCGCAGCTCAAGGCCCTCCCGCCGGCCGGTCCAGCGGGCCTCGGCCTCCTGGACGCGGTTCTCGCCAAAAACCCTGT
The DNA here is from genome assembly GCA_903912465.1 of uncultured Alphaproteobacteria bacterium. Classification (GTDB taxonomy): domain Bacteria; phylum Pseudomonadota; class Alphaproteobacteria; order Caulobacterales; family Caulobacteraceae; genus Phenylobacterium. The sequence continues at coordinate 2,542 of CAIWHQ010000030.1, forward strand.
GCCCTGCGGCGACCACGGGGGCGATGGCCTCCCAGGGCTGCTGCTTGGAGACAGCCGTCAGGGTGACGCAGCCGGCAGGGCGGGCGGCGGCCTGCTCGGCGGCAGCGATTCGGGCTAGGATGGCGTCGAGCGAGGGGGACACAGGCATTTCCGGTTTCTGGACCGTCAGGCGGACCGCCGCATACCTAGGCCGGAGGCGGAGCGGGGGAAAGGCCCTGCCGCCGCCCCTCCTGGTGTTCACGGACCCGGACCGGACGCCGGATCCTGTCGCCCTCGCCCGGCAGCTGCCCCGGGGGACGGGCCTAGTCTATCGGGCCTTTGGCGCGCCGGACCGGCTGGAGATCGCCCGCGCCCTGGCGGCCGTCGCCCGGCGCCGCGGCCTGGTCCTGCTGGTGGGGGCTGACGCCGGACTGGCCGCACGGTCAGGCGCGGCGGGGGTCCACCTTCCCGAGCGCCTCGCGGGCCGGGCCCCGCGTCTGAAAAAACCGGGCTGGCTGATCACGGCCGCCGCCCATTCCCCGCGCGCGGCGCGGCGATCAGGTATTGACGCCTTCGTCCTGTCGGCAGTCTTCCCCTCGGCCTCGCCTTCGGCCGGCGCGCCCCTCGGGACCCTGCGCTTCGCGGCGCGAGTGAGAGCCGCCTCGGCACCCGCCTATGCCCTGGGCGGCGTCGACGACACAAGGGCAGGCCGCCTGCGCATGACGGGCGCGGCGGGAATTGCAGGGGTCGGGTTCAGCCTTAGAACTTGAAGGCGGACTCGAGTCGGACGCGGGGTGCCGGCTGTTGTTGCGGGGCCATCTTGCGCATGGCCTCCGACCGTCCAGCCTCGTCGCCCATGGACACCGCGCCGCCGATCCGAAGGGTGGGCGAGACCCGGTAATAGGCTCCAGCCTTCACGTCCGCCCATTCAGCATCGCGGGTCGGCGCGGTCTGGACGTTGAAGGTCATGCCCCAGCGGCCCTTGCGGGCGTCCCAGGTCAGGGAGTTTCCGCCGACGGGAGAGGCGGACTGGTCCATCCGGACGGTGAAGTCGTCGGCCTTGCGCGCAGGCTCCGCATGCGCGATCGACGCCGCGCCGGCCAGGAGAACCCCGGCGGCGAGCGAAGCGCAGGTGCGCAGGAGGGTCGCGCGAGAAGACATCATCACCATTCTGACTGTCTGGCAGCCAATTGCGCCCGGAAAAGGACGAAACTCACGCTTAAGGGTTGGGGATCGGTGGGGTCAACCTCGGTAGATCCCCGGAGAGCCGAATCCCCCCCCACCTGTGGCGGCAGGGTCACGCGATTCCTGTTTGGCGCGCGTCCCGGCATTGATATAGAGGGCGCGGCGCGGGGTGGCGCCGGTGCGCGCCGCGGGGTGCGGGCCCTGAAGTGTGGAGCGGTGCGGATGCCGTCTGAAACCGGAGTCCTGAAGAACAGCCTGCGGGTGGGCCTGGCGATTCTCGCCGCCGCCTCGCTCGCCGCCTGCGCGTCGAACAGCGCCCCGAAGACCTTCGAGGGCCAGCAGCCCGCGGGCTTCAATCCGTTCAGCGTCTTCGAGGGGTCCTCCCAAGCGGCGGGCAACCGACCGGCCATTTCGGTCAACGGCTATCTGTGGCGTGCGGCCCTGGACACCCTGTCCTTCATGCCCCTGGCCTCCGCCGATCCCTACGGCGGCGTGATCATCACAGACTGGTACGTCAATCCCGAGAAGCCCGACGAACGCTTCAAGGCGACGGTCTACATCCTCGACAGCCGGCTCCGCGCCGATGGCCTGAACGTGGCCATCTTCCGCCAGGTCCGCGATGCGAAGGGAACCTGGACCGAGGCCCAGGTGAACGCCCAGACCGAGGTGGACGTCGAGAACGCCATACTGACCCGGGCCCGGCAGGTGCGACTTTCGAGCGCGCCGGGCTAAACGCCGGACCTGTCCTGGCGTCGCCCACCGAACCTGACCGGCGAAACCTGGCGGGCCTGAAGGGTCGAAGGGGATCGCCGAAGCGCCCCTCCCGGAGACTTCCGGGGCCCTCCTTGACCTGATCCGACGGTATGTCCGCCATGGCCAGATACAATCCCAAAGACAGCGAGCCCAGGTGGAGACGCGCCTGGGAGGCCGCCGACGCCTTCCGCGCGGGGCCGCCAGATCCCTCTCGGCCCAAGTACTACGTCCTCGAGATGTTCCCCTATCCGTCGGGCCGGCTGCACATGGGCCATGTGCGCAACTATGCCCTCGGCGACGTTATTGCGCGGTACAAGCGCGCCCGGGGCTTCAATGTGCTGCACCCCATGGGCTGGGACGCCTTTGGCCTGCCCGCCGAGAACGCCGCCATGGAGCGCGGGATCGACCCCAAGGCCTGGACCTACGACAACATCAGCCGGATGCGGGACGAGCTGAAGGAACTTGGCCTGTCCATTGACTGGTCGCGGGAGTTCGCGACCTGCGACGTGGGCTATTACGGGCGCCAGCAGGCCTGGTTCCTGGACCTGTTCGAGAAGGGGCTGGTCTATCGCAAGGAGAGCCTGGTCAACTGGGACCCGGTGGACCAGACGGTCCTGGCCAACGAGCAGGTCATTGATGGCAGGGGCTGGCGATCCGGCGCGGTGGTGGAGAAGCGCCGGCTCAGCCAGTGGTTCCTGCGGATCACCGACTACGCCGATGCCCTGACCGACGACCTGAAGACCCTTGAGCGCTGGCCCGAGAAGGTCCGGGTCATGCAGGAGA
>CAIWHQ010000031.1 GCA_903912465.1 uncultured Alphaproteobacteria bacterium
CCGGCCGGGTGGAGCAGGCCCGGGTCATCGTCGAGGGCCGGGTCGACTTCGACTATGAGATCACCCAGCTGACGGTCCGCAGCCTGGGCGCCGACGGTACTGTCCGCACCGATTTCTGCGCGCCCATAGGCCACCGCCAGGTCAAGGGCGACTATGTCGAAAGCTGGCAGCCCCAGCCCATGTCCGACCTCGCCCTCGAGCGCGCCCGCAGGATCGCCGGGGCGGTCACCGACGAGCTGGGCGGCCTGGGGCTCTTCGGGGTCGAACTCTTCGTGAAGGGCGACGAGGTCTGGTTCTCGGAAGTCAGCCCCCGGCCGCACGACACGGGCCTGGTCACCCTGGCCACCCAGACCCAGAGCGAGTTCGCCCTGCACGCCCGGGCCATCCTCGGCCTGCCGGTGGACGCCCGCCTGCGCGAGTCCGGCGCAAGCGCGGTGATCTACGGCGGCACGGAGGCCCGGGGCGTGGCCTTCGAAGGGGTCGCCGAAGCCCTTTCCGTGCCGGGTGCGGACCTGCGCCTCTTCGGCAAGCCCGAGGCCTTCGAGCGCCGCCGTATGGGTGTGGCCCTGGCCCGGGCTGAGGATGTCGAGACCGCCCGCGAGCGGGCCCGGGAGGCCGCCTCCCGGGTGCGGGTGGTCCGCGCCTGAACGCCTCGATCCGCGCGCCGGAGGGAGCGGGCATCGAAACCACCCCGGTCAGGGTTGACTTCCCCCTCGCAGACCTAAAAAACCGCGACGAAATACCCCGCCTGAAGGTTCGGAGACCGATTCATGACTGTGCGTGTCGCCATCAACGGATTCGGCCGGATCGGCCGCAATATCCTGCGCTCCCTGGTCGAGCATGGCCGCACCGACATCGAGGTCGTCGCGATCAACGACCTGGGTCCGGTTGAGACCAACGCCCACCTGTTTCGATACGACAGCGTCCATGGCCGCTTCGCCGGCGAGGTGAAGGTGGACGGCGACACGATCGATGTTGGCCGCGGCAGGATCAAGGTCACCGCCGTTCGCGACCCGGCCGAGCTGCCGCACCGCGACCTGGGCGTCGACATCGCCTTCGAGTGCACCGGCATCTTCACCTCCAGGGACAAGGCCAGCGCCCACCTGGCGGCCGGCGCCAAGCGGGTCCTGGTCAGTGCGCCCTGCGACAATGCCGACAAGACCATCGTCTACGGGGTCAACCACAACACCCTGACCGCCGACGACCTGGTGGTGTCCAACGCCTCGTGCACCACCAACTGCCTCGCCCCGGTGGCCAAGGTGCTCCAGGACCTGGCCGGCATCGAGCGCGGCTACATGACCACCATCCATTCCTACACGGGCGACCAGCCGACGCTGGATACCATGCACAAGGACCTCTACCGCGCCCGCGCTGCGGCCATGTCCATGATCCCGACCTCCACCGGGGCGGCCAAGGCCCTGGGCCTGGTCATCCCCGAGCTGCAGGGCAAGCTGGACGGCTCCTCCATCCGGGTGCCGACGCCGAACGTCTCGGTGATCGACCTGGTCTGGACCCCGGGCCGCACACTGACCGTCAAGGAAATCAACGACGCCCTGCGTGCTGCCGCCGAAGGTCCCCTGAAGGGGGTGCTGGCGGTCACCGACGAGGCCCTGGTCTCCACCGACTTCAACCACGTGGCCGCGTCCTCCACCGTGGCCCTGGCCCAGACCCAGGTGATTGACGGCGGCCTCGGCCGGATCCTGTCCTGGTATGACAACGAGTGGGGCTTCTCCACACGGATGAGCGATACCGCCATGGCCATGGCCCGCCTGATCTGAGCCCATGGCCTTCCAGACCCTTGACGACGTTTCCCTGGCTGGCGTCAGGGCCCTGGTGCGGGTGGATTTCAATGTCCCGATGGCCGATGGTGTCGTCACTGACGATACCCGCCTGAGGGCGGCGGTCCCGACCATAGAGAAGCTGCGCGCCGGCGGGGCGAAGGTGATCCTCCTGGCCCACTTCGACCGGCCCAAGGGCAAGTGGGTTCCGGAGATGAGCCTCGCCCCCATCGCCCCGGCCCTCTCGGCGGTGCTGGGGTACCCCGTAGCCTTTGTTGCGGACTGCGCCGGCAAGGATGTGGCCGCCGCTATCGCCGCCATGGCCCCCGGCGACGTGATCCTGCTGGAGAACGTCCGCTTCTATCCGGGCGAGGAGGCCAACGATCCAGCCTTCGCCCGCGCCTTGGCCGCCAATGGCGACCTCTACGTCAACGACGCCTTCTCGGCCGCCCACCGGGCCCACGCCTCCACCGAAGGTCTGGCCCACATCCTGCCCGCCTGCGCCGGCGAGCAGATGCGTCTGGAGCTGAACGCCCTGGACCGCGCCCTGGGCCGGCCTGAGCGCCCGGTGATGGGCATTGTCGGCGGCTCAAAGGTCTCGACCAAGCTGGACCTCCTCTCCAACCTCGTCACCCGGCTGGACAAGCTGGCCATCGGCGGTGGCATGGCCAACACCTTCCTCTTCGCCCAGGGGCATGAGGTCGGCGCCTCCTACTGCGAGAAGGACCTGGCGGACACGGCGCGGGAGATCATCCGCCTGGCCGGCCAGCACAACTGCAAGCTCTTCCTGCCCATCGACATCGTCGTCGCCGAGAAGCTGGCGCCCGGTGCACCGGCCCGGGTGCGCGAACTGGGCGCCATGGACGACGAGGAGCGCATCCTCGACGCCGGCCCCAAGACCGTGGAGCGCCTGCGCCGGGCCATGGGAAATTCAAAGACCCTGGTCTGGAATGGCCCCCTCGGCGTCTTCGAGATGCCGCCCTTCGACCGGGGCACAGTGGAGGCCGCCCGCGCCGCCGCCGACCTGGTCAAGGCCGGCAAGCTCGTGGCGGTGGCCGGCGGAGGCGACACGGTGGCGGCCCTGCATCATGCGGGCTGCGCCGACGATTTCACCTTTGTCTCGACAGCCGGCGGTGCCTTCCTGGAATGGATGGAGGGCAAGACCCTGCCCGGCGTCGCCGCCCTGACGAAACAGACCCAACGCTAACGGAGACGGCACATGGCCCGGATCACCCTGCGACAGCTCCTCGATCACGCCGCCGAGCACGGCTATGGCGTCCCGGCCTTCAACATCAATAACATGGAGCAGGGCCTGGCCATCCTGGAGGCGGCCGATGCGACGGACTCAGCCGTCATCATCCAGGCCAGCCGCGGCGCCCGCTCCTACGCCAACGACATCGTCCTCAAGCACCTGATCGACGCCCTGGCCGAGATGTATCCGCACATCCCGATCTGCATGCACCAGGACCACGGGAACAACGAGGCCACCTGTGCCACCGCGATCCAGTATGGCTTCACATCGGTGATGATGGACGGCTCGCTGATGGCCGATGGGAAGACCCCGGCCGACTACGACTACAATGTCCGCGTCACCCGCAATGTGGTGGACATGGCCCACTGGGTCGGCGCCTCGGTGGAGGGCGAACTGGGCGTGCTGGGCAGTCTTGAGACCGGCATGGGCGAGAAGGAGGACGGCCATGGCTTCGAGGGCAAGCTCGACCATGACCAGCTACTGACCGATCCCGACCAGGCTGTGGCCTTCGTCAAGGCCACCCAGGTCGACGCCCTGGCCATCGCCATGGGCACCAGCCACGGCGCCTACAAGTTCACCCGCAAGCCGGACGGCGACGTCCTGGCCATGAACGTGATCGAGGAGATCCACCGCCGCCTGCCCAACACCCACCTGGTCATGCACGGCTCCTCCAGCGTGCCGCAGGACCTCCAGGACATCATCAACCAGTACGGCGGCGAGATGCCCCAGACCTGGGGCGTGCCGGTGGAGGAGATCCAGCGCGGCATCAAGAATGGCGTGCGCAAGATCAACATCGACACCGATAACCGGATGGCCATGACCGGCGCCATCCGCAAGGTCTTCGCCGAGAACCCCGGCGAGTTCGACCCGCGCAAGTACCTCAAGCCCGCCATGGAGGCCATGCGCGCGGTCTGCCGCCAGCGCTTCGAGGAATTCGGCACGGCAGGCCACGCCTCGAAGATCCGGGCCATTCCCCTGTCGGACATGGCCAAGCGCTATGCCTCGGGCAGCCTTTCGCCGAAGGTCGGCTGAGGCGGCGGCGGGGGCGGAGCGATCCTCCGGGCCCTGTCCGCCAGGTAGTACAGGGCCGACCGGCTGGGCATGAAGAAGTAACCCCCGCCTCGGACGGTCACGAAGTCCGGGATCCCCTTCAGCCGGCGTACCGTCCGCCCGTCCGGCAGGGACAGGTCCTGGAGCTGGCCATCGGTGTCGACAACGGGATCGGACTCCCCCGTCAGGCCATGGAAGGACGGGTCGCCGATCCAGGTCTGCTGGACGAACTCGAACTGCCGCTCCAGGTCGGAGCAGGCGGCCAGGAAGATCAGGCCCTCTGTAGGGCTCGCCCCCTTTGTGCCCGGCTCGGCATAGGCCCGGCCCCGGCGCAGGATCCGGTGGCTGCTGATGTGATTTGGCGTCTTGAGGTCGTCCGCTATCAGGCTGTCCCGCGGATTCGTGCGCCGGACATGGGATCCCAGGGGGCAGGCGAAGCCCCGGGGGTCCAGGGTGGCGTAGAGGAAGTCGTTGGTCATGTCGGGTTTTCGCGGCTGCCGGTCGGGATAGAGAACCACCGGCGACCCATCCCGCCATCTCCCCACCATCTTCGCGGCGACCCAGTCAGCGTCCACCCTGGGAGCGCCAGCCTGTTTTGCCAGGGCGTTCGCCGCCTCCCGGGTGTAGTCGATGAAGCCCGCCACATCCTGTTCCAGCTGGCGCACCACCAAGAAGGTCCCGTTGCGGCCGAAATCGTGGTCCGCCGCCGCGCCCGTCTCCAGGCCAAAGGCCGGATAGCGCCGGTAGGCCTGTCCGCGGATCGCGGGGAGGATATCCAGCGGGTCGAGGGCGCTTGGGATCTCGCAGGTCGGGGGCAGGCCGCCCCGCATGTGGGGGTAGCCCAGCAGGATTTCTCCGGGTGAAACCTGGTCGGAAGCTAGCCCCGGATTCCCCCGCAGTCCCTTGATGACCGGGTTCGAAATCCCGTCCGCAAACCCGAAGGGTTCTGCCCTCAGGCCATTCTCCAACACCGGACGGACCGGGCTGGTGATCATCTTCACGAGGGTCAGGCCGTGGGCCTTGACCTGCTTGCGGATGAGCGTTTCGCAGGTCGAGGGATTGACCCCGTAGACCAGCAGTACTGCGTCCACGGAGGATTTCCCCTCGGCTCGGCCGGTCCAGGGCGAGGCGTCCGACCACAGCCAATGAGCTGGAGACGAAGGTCCCCCGTCCCTCAGCACGCGGGACCGTCCGCCCATGCCCTGGTTGAAGGGGGCCAGGAAGGAGCCGAGCCCCGTGCCGGAGTCCGGCGCCGGTAGGCCCAGCTTGGTCAGTCCGGTGGCGGTGAAGGCCACAAAGATCGCCGTAGGCTCCTCCGGCAGGGGGTGCCGGTCGCCGGCCAGTACGTGGGACCAGAGCCGTTGTTCCCACCTGTGCGGGTCAGGGTCCTCGTTCCCGAATTTCACGGTCTCGGTGAGGGCGTCGGTCCACGTGACGAGGTTGGCGGCGGCATCAAACCGCACAAGACCGCAGGCCATGGCTGGCAGGGAGCCAAGGCCCCGGAGGATCAGGGTCTGGACCTCGGGGGTCTCGATTTCCCGGTCCGGCCGCTTGACCGAGGCCAGCATGTCGAGCCAGTCGCGCGCCTCGCTGGCGTTGGCGGCCCGCATCAGGCCGTCGTGGATCAGCGCATTCCTGCGGATGTTCTCGAGGGTCAGGCCTGGATAGCCCGAGAACCAGAAGTTGGTCTTCTGAAGGGAGCGCTTGGCGAAGCGCTTGAAGGCGTCGGAGTCGGACGCGCCATCCAGCACGAGCAGTCGCGGGGTGGGCGCGCCCTGGCTGTGACCCCACGCCAGGTTCAGGCCTGCCGACGCCAGGGCGGTGAAGTCTTCCAGGTAGCTTAGCCAGGAGCCATCGTAGTTGGAAAGGAAGACCATGGACTTCGCACCCGGAGGTTTCACCCAACGGGCGAAGTGGATGGTTCCCATCCGCGCCAGATTGCCCGGCCGGAAGGCAAACAGCGCCAGGAGCCGGATGATCCACATGCCCAGGGCCAGGGTGTACCGCCGGAACGGCCCCGCCTTGAGCCGGGTGACCGAGATCATATGGTTCTGCGCGTAACCAGGTTCATTCTCGAAGGTCTCCACCTCTGTGACCTGTGCGGGAGAGGCGTTGCTCGGATCACTGCGGTCTCCCGCCTCGTGGGCGAGCAGGATGAGCGTGAACAGGCCCGCCGCCAGGCCGGCGGTGACCAGGGCCGCAATCGACACCCAGATGAGGCTCTCTCCGAGGATGCCGGCGATGTCCAGGGCACCAGGGAGAGGGCTTCCGCCCGGAAAGATACGCAGGGCTGCCACGATGCCTACAGCGAGAGCGAGGAGGACGCCGAGGGTTACTGCCCTCTGGCGGTCTGCAGCGATGAGGGCGGCGACCCGGCCGGGCGGAGGGTTCTCACTGTCCGAACTTGTGACGTAGTCCGCAAAGGCAAGCCGCTGGCTTCTTGGTCGGATCAGGAAGCTCCTGAAGGCAGCGCCCTTCAGGAGCAAGGCCTCCATCGCCTTTGGATTGGGTGCAGTCGAGACGACGCGCGGATCCTGGCGGATCAGTCGCCGGACCGTATCCAGGACATTCAGGGCGTCGGGGGCGGCCCCTGGGTTTCTCGCGCCGAGGCCGGACGCGACGGGGCCGTGAAGGTTCAAGCCATCAATCACCTCTCGTACGAAATCCGCCAGGTCCTTTTGCCGGCGGATATCCGAGGCGGAGATTCCGATGGAGCCCGGATACTGGAGGCCCGTCGCGCCCCAGGGCGTGCACTGGATGTCCAGGACGTTCTTACTCAGGAACCGTGCGAGGTCGTCCGTTGTGGCCAGCGAGGAATCTACCTGCCTGAAGACGGGCAGCCAGGCCGTCATCCCAATGGCAAGGGCGGGAATCGCCGACTCGGCGTCCCCGTCCACATTCAGGTCCCCCATGAGCCAAAACTCGGGTTTCACCGCCGTGCCCAGGTCAAGGACGCTGAAGGAGGCGAAGTGAACGAAATCGGCGGTTCCCAGGCCGCCCTTAGCTGGTGCCTGCCTCAGATCTTGCAGGTCCTCTTGGATCCGGGTGGGGTTCGCTCCCGGCGGTAGCGGAGCCGCAATGACCATCAGGGTCTGCTGGGAGGCGAATACGACTGGCCTTGCATTCACATCGTCGGATTTGTCCGGTTGCCAGGTCATCTCCATGTGGCGAGGGAAGGGGCCGGCGGACCGGACCTTGCCGGCGTTGCCCGCCGCAGGCTGCAGGTCTTCCCGGGAGAAGAGGGCTACTGCGATCTCGACCATCACGGCGACGGCCAGGTGGATGCCGACGCACTTGTGGGCTCCCCAGCCGAACATGATCTCGGCTGCCTGTTTCTCGTTCAGGGGCCGGTCGGGGTTGAAGGTGTTGGGTCGCCGGAATCTACGGCCGTCCCGCAGGGCGGAGGCGGTGGCCACCATGACCAGGTCACCCGTCTGCACCGGAGCGGCGCGCAGCGTCCCCTCGGCGATCACGCCCTTCGCCGCGGCGATCCGGAACTGGCCCGGATAGAGGGTCGGCGACAGCCGGGCGGCCTCCATCAGGATCTCTCGGAGGCGGGCGCGGGCCGCGGTCTGTGCTCCGGGATCTACCTCGCGAGCCACCCTTGCGAGGCGCCGGGCCTCCTCCCACCACTCAGGCCAGGAGAGCAGTTCCTCGATGATGGCCGTCATGCCGATGGTCGTCGTCGGGATCATTCCCGTCGCATTGCCGGTCAGGAACGTGATGATCTCGGCGTGAGTGATCCCGCCCTTCTTCTTCAGCGCGAGCAGCCGGTCGATGACGGTGTTGGCACCGGAACACTTCTCGGCAACGTCAAGGCTCCGCTCGACCACGGCCCGGAAGTGGCGAGCTGCCTGCAGGGCCTGAGAGCGGGTCTCAGGCTTGCCGAAGGGGTCCGCGAAGATCATCCGCGACATGCCGATGGTCCAGTCGGCAAGGGCGTCGGGGTCGGGGGCCTCCAGGCCGAAGTAATCGATGCAGGTCTCCGCGGCCGTCCGCCGGATGAGGTCGGCGACCACGTCTATCCGGCCCTGTGCCTGTTCCACGAGGTTGGTGGCCACCTCAGCGGCGCGCGCTTCCACCCTGGCCCGGTCGCCGGCATTCGCCAGCTGTCCAACAACCTGGTCGAGGACAGCGCGCGCCGCCGTGTGGGCTGCGCCGTTCATGCCGAGGACGAAGTTGGTCCCCTGGCCCATGTCCGTCATCTCGGCGCCATAGGCGGTCTCGAAGACCGCCGTATTGTTGAGGACGGCGGCGACGTCGTCGTAACGGGTCACCAGCCGGAAGGGGATCGGCCAGATCCTCGCGTTCGGTGCGATTATCCGGATCACCCCCAGGCCCAGACCGGTGATGGCCTTGATGAAGCTGTCCATGCCAATGGCGAGGCCGCCAGGGGGGACCTCCGGGTCCAGCCTGAAGGGCTCAGGCTTCTGGAAGGGGTCCGCCGCCTCGAGCGCCCGCGCAGCGTTGATCTTGCCCCAGTACTTCTGGGTCAGCTTCTGCCTGAGGTCGCCAGGACCTCCCCGCACCCTCCAAAGGGCCGCCGCCCCCAAGACCAGGATGGCTGCCAGGCCGAGGGCGAAGGGAGCAAGCACAGGCCAGGTTCTCAGGGCCCAACCCACTACAATGCTGCTCAGCCACAAGACGCCTGCGATCGGCAGAAGCCAAAGACCTGCGACCAGAATGAATTCCCGTATACGTCCCACCCACATAGTCGCCCTCCCGGTCTCGCTGGGCGATCCGAATGGGCGTGGAGGCGCAAGGCCCCCGCAGGCAGCCTAAGGCTCGCCGGTCCCAGCCGGGTCCAGCGCTTGCCGAAGCCCTTCCTTGAAAAACGCGTTCCAGCTGGCGTCCACGAAGGGCAGCCAGTCGATATCTGCCTCGGTAAAGCCCCGGCACTGTCCCATCATCTCGCGTGCTGCCCGGGTCGCGAGGTCGACCTCGCCGCTCCGCACGAGGGCGTTGACCGTGACCAGGTGCGCCAGCCAGTACCCCGGCCGCCGGATGAGGGACTGCTGGGCGAGATCGATCGCCTCGGTCCATTTCCCGGTCATGCAGTGGGCTGTCGCCAGGTCCCCCAGGGTGTGGAAGGCGAAGGGGTCATTCGGGTTCAGCCGCAGGGATGTGGTCAGGCTCGCCATGGCCTCGTCCGGACGACCCGCCAGATACAGCCCCGAACCCATGAAGGCGTGCGCCTGTGGAAGACTGGGATTCAGCTCGATCGCCCTGCGGAACAGCCTCAGCGCCGGGGCATTGTTGCGCTGGAACATCTCGGCCGCGCCGAGGACGGCGTGAGCTCTTCCATCCTCGGGGTCGGCCTGCATGGCGCGCCTCGCCAGGCGCGACCAGAAGCCCATGTCCTCGGGACTGATGCGTTGCGCCCAGATGTTCCAGCCCATGGTCCAGGCGGCCTGGACCAGGACTTCCGGATTGTCGGGCTCGAGCTGAAGGGCCTCGTCGAAGAGTTCGCGCGCGATTTTCGAATCCTTGCTGGTCATCTGGTTCAGGTGCCAGCGCCCCCGCCAGATCAAGGTGTTCACGTCACGGCTTGTTGCGGGCCGGGACGCCGCCCGGGATTGTTCGGCATGGTCGATCCGGGTGTCCAGGACCGCGGTCAGGCCGCCCAGGACCGTGGACAGGCTCTCGTTGGAGAGGCTTTCCGGCAGGGCGAACCTCTCGGACCAGATGACCTTTCCGTTTGTGGCGTCGATCGTCGAGACCGACAGAACAAACCCCGACTGCGCCGTTCGCAGCCGGCCTTCCACGAGATACCTGGCACCCAGGTTGAGGCCGATCTGCTTGGCGTCCGTCTTCGCCGGGTCCTGCCCGAAGCTGGAGCTGCGGGCGATGACCGGAAGCCAGCGAAGTCGCGACAGCTGGTCGATCAGGTCCTCGCTGATGCCCTCCGCGGCGATATCCACCCCGCTGTCGCCCGTCTGGTTCTGGAATTTGAGCACGGCCACGGCCGGTCGGCCCTCGAACCCCGGCGCGGGCGTGGACATGTCGACGAGATGCGCAGGCAGGGGCGGGGCCGCCGCCTTGTCGGAAGTCGTCTCCCACCCCTCGGCCTGGGCGTGGATGAGGGCGCGCTGCTCCCTCAGCCAGTCCTCGAAGCCTTCCTCGCCGGGAAGGTCCAGGCCCTCCAGGAACTCAGCGGCGCCCCGGGGCTCCGGCCGGTCATTCTCGTTCGCCGCCCCGGGGATCGGAATGTCGAAGGCGATCGCCTTCATGTTCAGGCCCACCCGCGTCCCCTCGGCGAGCAGCAGGGGCTCTGCGGCGTCGGCGAAGAGCCTGCGCAGGTTGGAGAGTTCGCGCCTCAGGCTGGTCTGGGCCTGGGCCGACTCGCGGGAGCCCCAGAGCTTGTCCTGCAGGAACTGGCGCGTGCGCTCGCCATCCCGGCCGGTCGCCAGGAGGGCGATGAGCCCGATTGCCTTCTTACTCGCGACTTCCACCCTGCGCCCGTCGGAACCCTGGAGGCGGAAGGCCCCCATAAGCCGGACAGAATAAACTCCGGATCGCGCCGTCATTCAAATCACCCCCGGGACCCTTCAGCGGCGCCCCTGAACTCTTTTTCACGCTTCCTTCACGTCAAGTCCGGGGCGTCCCAAAACGAGGCAGAAGCACAGACCAACAAGAAAACGACGACTAGCAGCCGGTTGTGTTCCCTCTCCATATCGCCACTACCGCCTGTCACGTTTCTATAGCAGCACCCTAAATTCACGCTTTTTTCACGGCGATTTCACGTCTGCTCAATCGATAGACGCGCCCTTCATCTCCTTCAGCAACAGCCCCCCTGCGACGAGCGTCACTCCAGCAACGATGATCGGGTACCAGAGGCCCCGGTAGATGTCCCCCGAGGCCGCCACCATGGCGAAGGCGGTGGCGGGCAGGAAGCCGCCGAACCAGCCGTTTCCGATATGGTAGGGCAGGGACATGGAGGTGTAGCGGATGCGTGCCGGGAACATCTCGACCAGGGCGGCGGCGATCGGGCCGTAGACCATGGTGACGTAGAGGACCAGCAGGGTCAGGAGGGCGATGACCTTCGGCCGGTCGATGCGCGAGGGGTCGGCCTTGGCCGGATAGCCCGCCTCGGCCAGGGCAGCCGCGAGGGTCTTGGTCCAGGCGCCCTTCGCGTCGGCCAGGGCCTTGCCGGACAGGGCCTGGCCATCGATCCCGGTGATCTCGGCCCCGCCGATGCGCACCCGGGCCAGGGTGCCGGCAGGCGCGGCGGCGTTCTGGTAGCTGACTCCGGCGCTGGCGAGGGCGGACTTGGCGATGTCGCAGGACGAGGCGAAGGCCTTCTTGCCGATTGGGTCGAACTGGAAGGCGCAGTCGGCGGGATCGGCGATCACCGTCACCGGTGATGAGGCGGTGGCCGCTGCAAGGGCGGGATTGGCCGCTGCGGTCAGGGCCTTGAAGATCGGGAAATAGGTCAGGACCGCCAGGAGACAGCCCGCCAGGATGATCGGCTTGCGGCCGATCTTGTCCGACAGCCAGCCGAAGACGACGAAGAAGGGGGTACCGATCAGCAGGGCCGTCGCGACCAGGGCGTTGGTGGTCAGGCCGTCGACCTTGAGCGTCTTTTCCAGGAAGAAGAGGGTGTAGAACTGGCCCGTGTACCAGACCACGGCCTGGCCGGCGGTAAGGCCCACCAGGGCCAGTACGACCAGCTTCAGGTTCGCCCGGTTGGCGAAGGCCTCCGCCAGCGGCTTCTTGGAGGTCGTGCCCTCGTCCACCATCTTCTGGAAGACCGGGCTCTCGTTCAGCTTCAGCCGGATCCACATGGAAACCGCCAGGAGGACGGCCGAGACCAGGAAGGGAATCCGCCAGCCCCAGGCCTTGAAGGCCTCCTCGCCCACCTGGGTGCGCACCAGGATGATGACGATCAGGGACAGGAAGAGGCCCAGGGTCGCCGTGGTCTGGATCCAGCTGGTGTAGAGGCCCCGTTTCCCTTCCGGCGCGTGCTCGGCAACGTAGGTGGCCGCGCCGCCGTACTCGCCGCCCATGGCCAGGCCCTGAATGAGGCGCAGGGCGACGAGGATCACCGGTGCCGCCACTCCGATCTGGCTGTAGTCCGGCAGCAGGCCGACGGCGAAGGTCGATAATCCCATCAACAGCATGGTGACCAGGAAGGTGTTCTTGCGGCCCCAGAGGTCGCCCAGCCGTCCGAAGACGATGGCGCCGAAGGGACGAACGGCAAAGCCGGCAGCAAAGGCCATCAGGGCCAGGATGAACCCTGTGGTCTCGTTCACGCCCGAGAAGAAATGAACGCTGATGAAGGCGGTCAGGGAGCCGTAGAGGTAGAAGTCATACCACTCGAAGATCGTGCCAGCTGATGCTGCCCCCACGATCAGCTTGTCGTTTCGAGCCTTGCCCGCCATGACGTCCTCCCCCGGAGATTTCCCCTGGGTGAGGATAGACGCCGAAACGTGTTCGAATCCAGCGCGCGATCCGCTCCCGGGCCGGCGACAGGGCCGGCCCGGGACGCGTCGATCAGAGGTCGGAGAACTTCTTGCCCTCAGCCACCAGCTTCTCGAGCAGGGGGGCTGGCTTGAAGTCGTCGCCCATCTTGGCCTGGAATTCCTTCATTTTTTCCAGGACCTTGGCCGCGCCGATCTGGTCGCCGTACCACATCGGGCCGCCACGATAGACGGGCCAGCCGTAGCCGTTCTGCCAGACCACATCCACGTCCGAGGACCGGATGGCCTTGCCCTCCTCGAGGATCTTCACGCCCTCGTTGATCATCGGATAGATGCAGCGCTCGAGGATCTCCTCGTCGCTGACCGTCCGCGGGTTGGAGCCCGTCTTGACGATGAAGTCGTTGATGATCTTCTCGGTCACCGGGCTCGGCCGGGCGTTCCGGTTCTCGTCGTAGTCGTAATAGCCTGCGCCGGTCTTCTGGCCGCGGCGATCCATCTCGCACAGGACGTCGCGGATGCTCTCGCCCTTCGAGCGCTCCTTGACCCAGCCGATGTCGAGGCCGGCCAGGTCGCTCATGGCGAAGGGACCCATGGGGAATCCGAAGTCATAGAGCACCCGGTCGACGTCCCAGGGCATGGCGCCTTCCATGACCAGCTTCTGGGCTTCGCGCTGGCGCTGGCCCAGGATGCGGTTGCCGACGAAGCCGGGGCAGACGCCGACCAGGGCGGCGATCTTGCCGATCTGCTTGGCCAGCTTCATCGAAGTCGCAATCACCGACTTGGAGGTATGGTCGGCGCGGACGATCTCGAGCAGCTTCATCACGTTGGCGGGCGAGAAGAAGTGCAGGCCGATCACGGCCTCGGGGCGCTTGGTCACCGAGGCGATCTCGTCGATGTTCAGGCCCGAGGTGTTGGTGGCCAGGATGGCACCCGGCTTGCAGATGGCGTCGAGCTTGGTGAAGATCTCCTTCTTCACGTCCATGCGCTCGAACACGGCCTCGATGACCAGGTCGACCGTGGCCAGGGCGTTCATATCCAGCGAGCCGGTGATCAGGGCCATGCGCTCCTCGACCTGGGCGGCGGTGATGCCGCCGCGGGACGCCGTGCGCTCGTAGTTGCCGCGAATGACCTTCAGGCCGCGCTCCAGGGCTTCGGCCTGGACCTCTACGAGGGTGACCGCGATGCCGACATTGGCGAAGTTCATCGCAATGCCGCCGCCCATGGTGCCGGCACCGATGATGCCCACCGACTTGACCGGGATCAGGGGGGTGTCGTCCGGCACGTCCGGGATCTTCTGGGCCTGGCGCTCGGCGAAGAAGGAATAGCGCTGGGCCGCCGACTGCGAACCGGTGACCAGTTCGCCGAACAGCTTGCGCTCGACGGCCAGCCCCTCGTCGAAGGGCAGGTTCACCGCCGCCTCGATGCAGCGAATGTTGTACTCAGGCGCCAGGAAGCCCCGGAACTTGCGGGCGTTGGCCTTGCGGAAGGCCTCGAAGATCTCGGGCTTCCCGCGGGCGGCCTCAACCTTGGTGTTGTTGTCGCGGACCTTCACCAGGGGCTTGTTCTCGGCCACGCAGCGACGGGCAAAGGCCACGGCGGCCTCGCGCAGCTTGCCTTCCTCGGCCAGTTCGTCGACCAGGCCCATGGCCAGGGCCTCGCTGGCCGGGGCGTGACGTCCCGAGGTCATCATCTCAAGGGCCTTCTCGGGCCCGGCCACCCGGGGCAGGCGCTGGGTGCCGCCGGCGCCAGGCAGCAGGCCCAGGTTCACTTCCGGCAGGCCGAGGCGGGCCGAGGGCACGGCGACGCGGTAGTGGGCGACCAGGGCGACCTCGAGGCCGCCTCCGAGGGCGGTGCCGTGGATGGCGGCGATCACCGGCTTGGGCGCGTTCTCCATCATCTCCTGGACGTCGAACAGGGAGGGGCCGCGCGCGGCGCCGCCGAACTCGGTGATGTCGGCGCCGGCGATGAAGGTACGGCCCTCGCAGATCAGCACGATGGCCTTGACGGCGGGATCGGCGGTCGCGGCCTTGAAGCCCTCGAACAGGCCCTCGCGCACATTGGCGGAAAGGGCGTTCACGGGCGGCGAGTTCAGGGTGATGACGGCGACGTCGCCGTCCATCGAAAGGTCGGTCACCGGATTGATGGCGGTCATGCGTTTCCTCGCTCTGCGGTTTCCGGACCGACCGTTCAGGGGGCCAGTTCCGGCATCAAAATCTCCCTGCGGTGTATACGCGGCACCTGGGACGGGCGAGTCAAAACTATGGCTGCGAACCCGATCGCCTTGACCGCCCCTGGCATCTGTGAGACCGCCTAGCTCCGGTCGCTTCGTACGGCTCGACGGTCGGAAAACGCAGCGCAGGGCCTAACCTGCGCGGTCGGGGGAAACGGGGGTGGACCCATGCGTCTGAAGATCCTGGGCGGCGGACTTGCGACTCTCATCGCCGTGGTTTCCTTAAACGTTGCATTCGCCGCGCCCGCCAAGATTCCGCGGACTCCGGACAAGCGCCCGGACCTCAACGGAGTCTGGCAGGTCCTGAATACCGCTAACTGGGACATTGAGCCCCACGCCGCCCGCGCCGCCCTGGCCCTGCGTCCAGGGCCGGTGGTTCCGGTGCCCGCCCGGGAGGTTTTGGCCCTCGGTGCCATCGGTGCCGTACCGGCGGGCCCTGGGGTCGTGGTGGGTGGGGTGATTCCCTACACCCCCGAGGCCAAGGCGAAGCGGGACGAGAACCGCGCCGACTGGCTGAACCGGGACCCCGAGATCAAGTGCTATCTGCCGGGGGTGCCGCGGGCCAATTACATGAGCTTCCCGCTGCAGATCATCCAGGGCGGAAACGAGACCCTGATCGCCTACGAGTTTGCCGGCGCGGTCCGGAACCTGGTCTTCAAGGATCCGGGCCCGGCACCCGTGGATTCCTGGATGGGCCAGTCAGTGGCCAAATGGGAGGGTGATACCCTCGTCGTCACCGTCACTGGACAGTCCGACTCCACCTGGTTCGACCGGGCCGGCAACCATCACTCCGCGGGCATGACCGTGGTCGAGCGCTGGACCCTGATGGACGCCGACCACATCCGCTACGAGGCCGAGATCACTGACCCCGAAACCTTCACCCGTCCCTGGAAGTTGTCGATGGTCCTCTATCGCCGGGTGGGCGAGGACGCCCGCCTCCAGCAGTTCAAGTGCGTCGAGTTCGTCGAGGAGATGATGTTCGGCAAGCTCCGCAAGAACCCCCTGCCCTGATCCCGACCGATATTCAGCCGGAGACCCCGACATGACCTCCAAATCCACGCGTACACTCGCCGCCCTGGCGGCCATCGCCGGACTGACCATCGCCGGCGCGGCGGGCCAGGCCGAGGCGCACCACGCCTTCGCCGCCGAGTTCGACGGCAACGCCCCGGTCCTGCTCCGCGGAACCGTGACCAAGGTGGAGTGGATCAACCCGCACGCCTGGATCCACGTGTCGGTGGCCAAGGCGGGCGGCGGAACCCAGGTCTGGATGGTCGAGGGCGGCACGCCCAATACCCTCCTGCGCTCCGGCCTGACGCGGGACTCCGTCAAGCCCGGCACCAATGTCATCGTCCGGGGCTACCAGTCCAAGGACAAGGCCTGCGCCCCGGCCTGCAAGGCCAATGGCCGCGACGTGACCTTCACCGACGGTCGCCGGGTCTTCATGGGGTCCTCCGGAACCGGGGCGCCCAAGGACGGCTCCGATCCGGGCGAGCGGCGCCCCTAGGCCCGCCCCCCCTCCATGCTGGATGACTTCGTAGCCTGGCTGGCGACGACACCGGGGAGCATTGCACTCCACGAGTCGCTCTACATGTACGCCATCGTGGAGACCACCCACGTGGTCGCCATCACCCTCTTCGTGGGCACGATCGCCATGATCGACCTGAGGGTGCTGGGCCTGGCGCTCAACCGCATCCCGGTTTCCCAGGTGCTGCGCAGGCTCCTGCCCTGGACGGTGCTCGGCTTCCTCATCCTGATGGTCACCGGGGCCCTGCTGTTCTACGCCATCCCGGAACGCACCTTCCACAGCATCTGGTTCCGGGCGAAGATGCTGCTGCTGGTGCTGGCGGGCCTGAACGCATGGCGCTTCCACCGCGCCTACGGCGTGTCGCCGGGCGGGTGGGACATAGGCCCCGCCCCGGCGCGTGCGCGCCTTTCGGCCCTGGCCTCCCTGGCCCTCTGGATCGGCGTGATCTTCTTCGGCCGCTTCATCGCCTACAACTGGTTCGACTGCGACAAGCCCCAGCCGGCCTTCATCTCTGCAGTCTCGGCCTGCCGGAGCTTCACGCCGTGAACCTCTACGCCCTCTGCGAGGCCATCGAGGCCACCGCCCTCTCCGCCGCCATCCGGGAGTCCCTCTGGCTCTTCCCGGTGATCGAGGCGGTCCACCTGGTGGGCCTGGCCCTCCTGGGCGGCTCTCTCTTCGTGGTCGACCTGAGGCTGATGGGGGCGGGCCTGACCCGGCAGTCCATCACCGAGGTGGAAAAGGACGCCAGGGCCTGGTTCCTCGGTGCCCTTGCCGTGATGGTTTCCACGGGCGCCCTCCTCGGGGTGTCAGAGGCCGTCAAGCTCTACGACCGGCCGGCCTTCTTCGTGAAGATGATCACTCTGACCCTCGGACTCCTGCTGGTCTTCACCGTCCGGCGGGCCCTCATCGCTCGCAACCCGCGGGGCGGGCCGTTTGCCTTTTCGGTCGGCGCCCTGTCCGTTTTCCTTTGGCTGACCACCGCCGTGGCCGGCCGCTGGGTCGGCTTCTCCTGACGCCCAGGACGGCCGTCAGGCCCGGCCCAGGACCTTCCCCCTCAGCCTGCGCATGCCGCCCAGCCAGCGGTCGTAGTCGGCGGTTTTGCGCTGCATGTAGGTGCGGACGATCTCGTGCGGCAGGATCAGGAAGCTCTCCGCTTCCAACCCCTTCACCACGGCTTCGGCCACGTCATCCGGGCTCAGCACGCCATCCAGGTTCTGCGGCTGCTCCTGGCCGCCGCCGGCCCGAAGCATGGCCGTATCCACGCCCTGCGGGCAGAGGACCGAGACCTTGATCCCCAGATCGCCCTGGGCGATGGCCAGGCTCTCGGCGAAGCCTATGGCCGCGTGCTTGGTGGTGGAATAGACCGCGCTGCCGATCTGCGAGAGCAGGCCCGCCGCTGAGACCGTGTTGAGGATGTAGCCCTCGCCCCGGGCGATCATGCCGGGCAGTGCGGCCCGGGCGCCATAGACGTGCGCCATGACATTGACCCCCCAGGCCCGGTTCCAGACCGCGTCGCTCGCCGAGGCGGCGTTATCGGGGTCCGGCTCGCCGCCGCCCACGCCGGCGTTCTGGCAGAGCAGGTCGATGCGCCCGTGGGCGGCCTCCACCGCCCGGACCATGGCCTCGACGGCCGCCGGGTCGGAGACATCCACGCCGTAGGACGAGCCGCCGATCCCGGCCGCCACCTCGGCAGCGCCCTCGGCGTTGAGGTCGACGACGGCAATGTGGGCCGCGCCTTCCAGGGCGAAGCGCCGGCAGAGGGCTGCGCCTATGCCGTCGGCGCCGCCGGTCACGATGATGATCTTTCCCTGAACCTTCATGGGTCGGGTCTCCTAGTCGTAAGCCATCAGGATTTCATCCAGCGCCCGCTCAAGGTCTATGACCGTCGAGCACTGGGTGAGAAGCGTGCAGAAAGGGCGGTACTCCAGCAGGCAGCTGTCCCCCGAGCCCCAATTCGGCGCCGGCTCCGGGCACAGCCAGACCAGACGCTTGGCCTGGTCGGCGATCTGCTTGAAGACGTCCAGGCGCGGGTTCGAATAGTTGGAGCGGCCGTCGCCGAGGACCAGGACGGTGGTCCGCCGGTCGATCACCTCGCCGAAGTCCCGGTCCAGTTCCACGAAGGCCGCGCCATAGTCGGTGCCCCCTGAGCCCACCTCGTCGACGATGGCGCGCATGGCGGTCTCGAAGGGCAGGGTCTCGAGCGGCCGGCTGACATCGGCCAGGTGGGCGGAGAAGGCGAAGGTCTCCAGGTCGGTGACCTTTTCCTTCAGGGCGTGCAGGAAGAGGAGCAGGAAGCGGACATACTGGGCCACAGAGCCCGAGACGTCGCAGACCGCCACGATCTTGGGCCGGTCCTTGCGCTTGATCTTCCAGATGATGTCGAAGGGCACTCCGTCATGGCCGGCGTTGGCGCGCAGGGTGCGGCGCACGTCCAGCCGGCCCCGGTCCCTGACCTTGCGCCGGCGCGCGTGGCGGACGGCCAGGCGCTTGGCCATGCGCTCGACCAGGGCCCGCATGCGGGCGGTGTCGCTGCGCCCAAGAGCTCCGAAGCTGCGCTCGGCCAGGATCTCGTTCATGAAGGCGTCCTGCGCCGACCGGCCGTAGATCTCGAACCGGGCCTCGACGAAGGCGCGGGTCTGCTTCTGCAGGGCCGAGCGGTCGCCCATCAGGGCTTCGGCCTCTGCCTGTCCCTGCTCGTCGCGGCGACCCAGGGCCTCCATCAGCCGCGCCTCCAGGGCCTCGACGCCCATCTGCTCCATCATCTTGCGGACGTAGTAGCCGGACTGGGTGGCGAAGCGGATCTCGTCCACCCCCGCCGCGGCACCGGCCCGCTCCAGGGCCATGGCCAGCTTTCCGGGGTTCTCGCCCCGGGCCAGGGCGGACAGAGCCTCCACGGGATCGCCGCCCTCATCGCCCTCGTCGTCCCCGGACTGGGGGTCCGCCCCCGCCTCGCCCTCGCCTGGCCGTCCGGAGTCCGGGTCCCCACCCTCGCTGGGCTGACTCTCGGACGCGGCGGCAGCAGCGGCTTCCCGGCTGAAGTAGAGCTCGAACAACTGTTCGTGGATCGCTTTTTCCTCGACCGACTTGGCCAGCACGGTTCCCAGGGCGGTCTTCAGGACGCCCCGGTCTTCCCAACCCACCACTTCGACCGTGCGCGCTGCGTCCATGGCCTCGGTGGTCGAGACCCCGGC
>CAIWHQ010000032.1 GCA_903912465.1 uncultured Alphaproteobacteria bacterium
ATCAACATGGTGCTGCAGCACCCCGAACAGGCCCAGGCCGATCTGTCCCGCCTGGACTACGTCTACTACGGCGCCTCGCCGATCTCAGAGGAGGTGCTGACCCGGGCCCAGGCCCGCTTCGGCTCGCGCTTCATGCAGCTCTATGGCCTGACCGAGACCATTGGTGGCGGCGCCTACCTGCCCCCGGAGTGGCACGATCCGGCACTGGGCAAGCTCAGATCCTGCGGAGTGCCGTCGCCGGGCTATGAAATCCGCATCCGGGTCGACGGCCGCAACGCTGAGGTCGGAGAGGTCGGCGAGATCGAGATCCGCTCGGAAGGGGTGATGAAGGGCTACTGGAACCGGCCCGACGCGACCACCCAGTCCATCGATGCCGATGGCTGGTTCCGGTCGGGCGACGCCGGCTTCTTTGACGCCGATGGCTATCTCTTCATCCATGACCGGGTGAAGGACATGATCGTTTCCGGCGGCGAGAACATCTATCCCGCCGAGGTCGAAAACGCCCTGATGTCCCACCCTTCCGTTGCCGACGCCGCCGTGATCGGGGTGCCGGACGACCGTTGGGGCGAGGCGGTCAAGGCGATCGTCGTCCTTCGGCCAGGTACCGACCCGGACCCCGAGGGCATCATCGCCCACAGCCGGACCCTGATTGCCGGCTACAAGACCCCCAAGACCATCGATTTCATCGACGTCCTGCCGCGCAATCCTTCTGGAAAGGTCCTGCGGCGGGAGCTTCGTGAGCCCTATTGGCAGGGCCGCGAGCGCCGGGTCGGCTGACCCGCCAGACGCCAACAGGAGTCCGCTCAATGGATCCGCATTTCAAGGCCATGCTCGACGCTGAGGCCGCTGCCGCCGCTGGCCAGGAGGCACCGCCCCTCGACAGCCTGCCGCCGGACATGGTCCGGGCCGGATACGCAATGCAGCGCAGCAGCCAGAACACCCAGGCGCCGAAGGATGTGGAGACCCGCGACCTCCAGGTCGATGGCGGTGCGGGCCCCGTGGGCGCCCGGCTCTACACCCCTGCGGGCGCCCCGGCGACCACGCCCGGGTTGGTCTATTTCCACGGCGGCGGCTTCGCCATTGGAAACCTGGAGTCCCATGATGGCCATTGCCGGCGCCTGGCCGCCTATTCCGGCTGCCGGGTACTGGCCATCGACTATCGCCTTACGCCCGAGAACCCCTTTCCCGCGAGCCATGACGATTGCCTGGCTGCAACCCGGTGGGCCTTCGACCATGCCGCGCAGATCGGCTTCGATCCCCTCCGGATCGGTGTGGGCGGTTGCTCGGCGGGCGGCAATCTCGCCGCTTCCGTCGCCATCGACCTGAAGGCGGATCCCAAGCGGCGCCTGGTCTTCCAGATGTTGCTCTATCCCTACATCTGCCCTGAGGTGGAGACCGAGTCCCGTCGTCGTCTGGATGGGCCCCTGCTCACCCGGGCAGCGATCGACTGGTTCGTGAAGAGCCTGGCCGCCGAGGGCCATCCGCAGATCGACCGGGTGATCCTGGGCTCAAGCGTGGACGTCTCGGCGACGCCTGCCGCCTATGTCGTCACGGCAGGCTATGATCCCTTGCAGGATGAAGGCCGCGACTACGCCCTGCGGCTGGAGGCGGCGGGGGTGCCAGTCCGGCATGTGCACTATCCGGACCTGCTGCATGACTTCTTCGTCATGGGCGATGTCTCGCCGGCGGTGGAGCCTGCCGCACGCGAGGCAGCCGAGGCCATGAAGGCCGCCTTCGCCTGACCCCGGCGGGGCCGTGCGGCTGGATCAGTGATGGCCAGACGGCCCGGGATCCACGGCCGTTCCCATGCGGTCCCGCTGCGCCTGGCTCCAGGCGAGCGCCGCCATTCCAAGGGCCGCTGACAGGATCGAGCCGCTGATCACGCCCAGGCGCACGGCACTCTGGGCCGCAGGGTCGCCCGCGTCAAAGGCAAGGGCACCGATGAACAGGCTCATGGTGAATCCGACCCCACACAGGAGGGCGCAGCCGTAGACCTCCAGCCAGGAGGCGTCCGTGGGCCTGCGCGCCAGTCCCAGGCGGATCGCCACGACGGACGCGCCGAAGACGCCGATCTGCTTGCCAATGAAGAGCCCTGCCGCGACGCCCAGGGCGACCGGGCTGAACAGGGTTTCGGCATTGAGCTCGGAAAAGGAGAAGCCCGCTGCAGCGAAGGCGAAGATCGGCATGATGCCATAGGCCACGTAAGGGTGCAGGGACTGCATCATGGTCTTCAGCATACCCGCCTCTCCCGGCCTGCGGGGATCGATCGGAATCGCCATCGCCGCCACGACCCCGGCGATGGAGGGGTTGACGCCACTCTCCAGGGTGAAGGCCCAGACCGCGAAGGTCAGGATCGCAAAGACGGCGTAGGGTGCCCGTTGCCACCTGCCTGCCAGCACCATCAGCGCCAGCATCACGCCTGCACCCGCAAGGGCCACCATATCGATATGGTCGGTGAAGAGGGTCGCGATCAGGGCTACAGCGCCCAGGTCATCGACAATCGCCAGGGTCAGGAGGAAGGTCCGCAGCGAGAGCGGGAGGCGGGGACCGGCAATGGCCAGGGCCGCCAGGGCGAAGGCGATGTCGGTCGCTACCGGCACGGGCCAGCCTTCCACCGCCCCGCCCGGACCCCCATTGAGGGCCAGATAGATCAGCGCCGGTGCCACCATACCGCCCAGGGCACCCAGGACAGGAAGGGCGAGCTTCCGGGGATTGGACAATTCCCCTCGCAGAATCTCGTATTTGATCTCCAGCCCCACGACGAAGAAGAAGATCGTCATCAGGCCATCCTTGATCCACTTCAGGACGGGCTTGGTGACTTCGATGTCCCCCGCCTGGAAGGTGAGGGGATGCTTGATCAGGCTGAAATAATTTGCCGCCCAGGGCGAGTTGGCGAGAATGATCGCCAGGGTGGCGGCCAGGGCCAGGACGACGCCTGAGCCGGCTTCGGTCCTGAGGAATTCGAGGGTGGTTTTGCGGGCCATATGCATCGGTTATCACGCCGACGGCGATTGGCAAGGATCAGGGCTTGCGTCTGCGCGCCCCGGCGGCCATGTCGGCCCGATGCCGTTCTCTTCCGATTACCGGGCTGATCCCCATCTCCAGACTCTGGGCGCGGACTTCGCCGATCCGGTCCGGGCCGCGGACTTCCCGATGGCCCGTCTGCGGTTCCGCAACGACCGTGCGGGGGAGACCGTGGGGCTTGCAGACCTGACCGACGACGAATGGATCGGCCACTTCGCAAGGTTTTCGCCACTTCCCGGCAACCTGGATCCGCCACTGGCGCAAAGGTACCACGGCCACCAGTTCCGGGTTTACAACTCCGACCTTGGCGACGGTCGAGGCTTCACCTTCGCCCAGTTACGCGAGACCGGATCGGGCCGACTGCTCGATCTCGGGACCAAGGGGTCTGGCGTCACGCCGTGGTCCCGAAGCGGTGACGGCAGGCTCACCCTGAAGGGCGGCGTGCGCGAGGTCCTCGCCGCGGCCATGCTGGAGGCCCTGGGGGTTTCCACTTCTCGGGCCCTGTCCCTGGTGGAGACCGGGGAATCCCTTGCACGCCAGGACGAGCCCAGCCCGACCCGGTCCGCTGTCCTGGTCCGGCTGAGCCATAGCCACATTCGATTCGGGACCTTCCAGCGACCCGCCGCCCTGGGCAGGCCAGAGCTCGTCCAGCGGCTCACCGCCTACACCCTCGAGCACTACTTCCCTCACAGGGTCGGCGCGGCCGATCCGGGCGTGGCCCTCCTGGAGGAAGCCTGCGCCGGGGCGGCGCGCCTGACGGGCGCCTGGATGGCCGCCGGCTTCGTCCACGGTGTCCTGAACACCGACAACATGAACGTCACTGGCGAGAGCTTCGACTATGGTCCCTACAGGTTCCTGCCTCACAATGACCCGAACTTCGTCGCCGCCTATTTCGATCACTCCGGGCTCTACAGCTTCGGTCGCCAGCCGGAGGCGGTGTTCTGGAACCTCCAGCAGCTGGCCGGCGCCCTCGCCGGGGGCGGGTCGCCGGAAGCCGACCTGATCGACGTCCTGAACGGGTTCGGTGATCGCTACCGGGCGGCCCTGACCGCGGCCATGCTCCGTCGGCTGGGCCTCGCCCCGAGAAGCCCCGAAGCCGACGCCCGGCTCGTGGGGGCAGCCTTCAGAGCCCTGGCTGCAGCCGGTCCTGAACTGCGTTGGGAGCCCTTCTTCTTCGACTGGTTCTGCGGCGACGCCGATCGGGCCCTTTCCGGGCTCCGCGGCGACCTGTATCGCGGCGAGGGGTTCGCGGACTTCCGTCGCGAGGTTGAGAAGTCCACTCCGGACCGTTCCGACCGGCTTGACCACCCCCTTTTCAGTCGAGCTGAGCCTGTGGAGCTTCTCGTGGATCAGATCGAAGCGGTCTGGGACCTCATCGCCCGGCAGGACGACTGGACTGCCTTTGAACGCCTCCTGGGCGACATCGAGGGAGCCCGGCGGGCCTGGGACTTTCAGCCCGGCTGATCGGCGGGTCGTGCGGCCCTCTGGGCAAGGATGACGCCCACCAGGGCGATGGCACCGCCCAGCATCTGGCCGGGGCCGAAGACCTCGCCGAACAGGACCCAGCCCAGGATCGCCGCCACCACTGGCTGGACAAGCACGACCACCGACGTGACCGAGGCGGGCAGGCGGCCAAGAGCCCAGGCGATGGATCCCTGTCCCGTCACGTGCATGACGCCAAGGCCAATGCAGGCTGCCCAGCCTCCGGGCGTCGCGGGCATGAATCGTTCCCCGAGCAGCCCCGACGCGGCGGCCAGGAGGGGTGCCGCCGTGAGGCTGGACCAGAACATGACCTGGGCCGCTCCCCGTGACTGCCGCGCCCTCTGCACCGCCAGGAAGTAGAGGGCGTACCAGACCGCTGTCATTGCGGAATAGGCGTCGCCCAGGGCAGGGTTGGCGCCGGGAAGGCCAGGGTCACGGGCCAGAGTCATTATGCAGGCGCCGCCGACCGCCAGCACCACCGCCGCCAGGAACAATGGCCGGATCCGCTCGCGGAAGACCAGCCAGGCGATGCCGGTCACGATGACAGGGGTGAGGTTGGACAGGATGGTGGCCTTGGCCACGGAAGTCAGGGCAATGCCGTAGTGCCAGAAGGCCAGGTCCAGGGCGAAGGCTCCCCCCGCCAGGAGCAGGACGGGCCCGGCGCGCCCTACGCCGCCGGTCTCCCGCTGAGCCAACAGGAACAGCAGGGGGAGGGCGAAGACCATCCGCCAGAAGCCGACCGCTGCCGGTCCTGAGTCCGCAAGCCGCACAAGGATTGGAGCCAGGCCGATGATGCAGGCGCCGATCAGCAGCACGATCAGCGCAGTCCTGCGTTGGGCAGCTCCGGGCTCGGCGACGTCAGTCAAGTTCCAGCTCCGCAATCAGTTGCCGGGCCGGGACGCCGCGTTCCCGGATGGCCTGGAGGGTCTCCGCCCGGTTCCGCTTGGCGTAGCGTTTTCCATCAGGCCCGACCAGCAGGCGATGATGCCGGTAGATCGGCTCGGGCAAGCCGAGCCGGGCCTGGAGAAGCCTCTGGACCGAAGTGGCCGCGAACAGGTCGCAGCCCCTCACGACGTGGGTCACCTCCTGGAAGGCGTCATCCACGACGACGGCCAGATGGTAGGCGACCCCGATGTCCTTGCGCGCCAGGACGATGTCGCCCGTCAGGGCGGGATCTGCCTGGATACGGCCCTGCTCGCCTCCGGGCCCGGATCCGGATTCGGTAAAGGCAAGCGGACCCGCGAGACGACTGGCCTCCCGGACGTCCAGGCGCCAGGCGAAGGGTTCGCCGTCGCCGAGGCGCTGGCTTTCCTCGGCCCAGGAAAGGCGTTCGCCGAAGTAGGCGGGCTCGGGCCCATGGGGCGCCTGGGTCATGGCCTCCGCCACCTCCCTGCGCGTCCGGAAGCACCGGTAGATGAGACCCTGGGCCGAAAGTCGGTCCAGGGCTTCGTCGTAGGCTGGACCGCGGTTCGACTGAAGAAGGCGGGGCGGCTCCCAGTCGATCCCCAGCCAGGCCAGGTCCTCCAAGATGGCGTCCTCGAATTCCGGACGGCTCCGGGTTCGGTCGATGTCCTCGATCCTGAGACGAAACCGCCCGTCCGCCGCCTGCGCCGCATGCCATGTCGTCAGGGCTGAAAAGGCATGCCCCCTGTGGAGGCGGCCGGTCGGCGATGGGGCAAACCTGAAGACCGGCGGGCTCACCCCGCAGGGCTCTTCCGCTCCGCAGCGAACAGCGTGAGCTGGCCCAGCACGGCCCGCAGGAAGGCCTCCTCGCCGCCCAGGTGCGCCTTCAGCGGCGTAAACTCCCGGAACCCGACCATTTCTGCCACCCCGTGGGCGGCGCACCAGACGGCGGTGCCAGCGAGTTCCAGTCCCATCTCGTCGGCGGGGTCGAGCCCGGACTCGATCAGGGCGTCGCAGACCAGACGATAGGCACCCTCCTCGCGAAGCTTGGAGGGCATGGCCTCGTGGTTCTGGCTACAGTCGAACATGACCCGGTAGATGGCAGGGTTCTCGCGCGAGAACCGGACATAGGCGATGCCCAGGGCCACCAGCCGGTCCTGCCCCGGATCCGTCAGGGCCAGGTCCGCACGCATCTGGTCCGCGAGCTGGTCCCAGCCCTCCATGGCGAGGGCGTCGAGGAGTTCGCTCTTGTCCCGGAAGTGGTGATAGGGCGCGGCTGGACTGACACCGGCTTCCCGGGCCACCGCCCTCAGGGAGATGTCGGAGCCGTTCTCGGCCTCCAGCAGGCGCCGCCCGGCTTCGACAAGGGCGCGGCGCAGGTCTCCGTGATGATAGGGGCGAGGCTCGGCAACGCGTGCGGGTTCCATGAAATATCAGTAATGGGGATCAAAATGCGGGGCAAGCCAATCTTGACAACGATCAGATAAGCACCATCTCGCAGGTGCAGCAAAAAAACAGCCCCAAGCTTCAGGGGCGCAAACTTCAAGGTGTGTGTCATGTCTCTCGTTTATGTCGAACGTCTCATTGACCGGTTGACCCCGGCCTTCCTCCTGGCCCCTAGCCTGACCGTCACGGTGGCTATCGTGGGTCTCCTGGTCGGCTGAGCGGGTCGCTTCGGTGACCGAAGAGGGGGGTCCTTGCGGGCCCCCTTTTTTTGTCCCGCCAACCCGCTCTCCCGGCCGAATCCAACCTGTCCAAATTATAACTTTACACCGATTAGATACACTGTATCTTATCGGTGTTCAAATCGATTGCCCCACTCCCCTGGGGTCTCCAACTCAAGGTGTGTCCAAATGTTCTCCCCTCTCCGTTTCGCCGCCATCTTCGAAACCGTCGCCGACCGCATCGCGCCCGCCTTCCTGCTCACGCTGGGCCTGGTGGCTGCCTTGGGCAACGCCATGCTCCTCCTTCCCTGATCCCAGTCACCCCCCAACCTCCCCCCCTGGGGCCCCTTGCGGGGCCCCTTTTTTTCGCCAAACCGTCACTGGTCCTTCAGGGGAGAATCGCCTGCAAATGAGTTGAAGGTGCGGCTCGAGCTGATGGAGGCGGGACTTCAACAGGCCTGAAGCGAGATCCCGACGGGCTCCAGTCAAGGGAGTACCTAGCCGTGAAGGTGCTTGAGCATCCTCCGTCGGGTTGGCCGGCGCTCGTGCTGAATGCGGATTTCAGGCCCCTCAGTTACTATCCCCTGTCGCTTTGGGCCTGGCAGGACGTCGTAAAGGCGGTGTTCCTCGACCGCGTCGACGTGCTGTCCACCTATGACCAGGAGGTCCGATCGCCCAGCTTCGCCATGAAGCTGCCGTCAGTCGTATCCCTGAGGGACTACGTGCCGCAGGATCGCACCCCGGCCTTCACCCGCTTCAACGTGTTTCTGCGGGACGGTTTTGCCTGTCTGTACTGCGGACGGCGGGAGGACCTGACCTTTGACCACGTGATCCCCCGGTCCCGGGGCGGCCGGACGAGCTGGAGCAACATCGCCACGGCCTGTTCGCGCTGCAACCTGGCCAAGGGCGGGCGTACGCCCGGCGAAGCCAGGATGGTCCTCATGCGGTCTCCAGCCGCGCCCTCGGCATGGGAGCTCCAGGAAGGCGGGCGGCGGTTTCCGCCTAACCACCTGCACCAGTCCTGGATGGACTATCTGTACTGGGATGCGGAACTGGAACCCTGAAATCCGGACAGGGAATGCGTCCGGTCAGCGAAGACGGCCGAATGGGGAACTAGAGCTTCTCGCTGATGCGGATCGCCGTCCGGCATCCGATCCGGATCACCGCAGCGAGAACGGGATAGGCTGTCGCTTCCCGGGCGCCCTCCTCGATGGCGAGGTCGCGGTGGGCCAGTTCCTCGTCCCGGAAGCCCGAAAGCTCCTTCGCAAGTTCCGGGTCGCGGACCGAAAGCTCCTCGACCTGAGCGGCGTAATGTTCGCCGATCACGGTCTCTACGGCCTCGGTGCAGGCGTGGATCGCTTTCTCGCCCATCAGGGCCGTGCCCGCGCCGAGGGCAAAGCCGGCAAGGCGCCAGAGGGGAGTCATCAGGGTCGGCCGCACGCCACGCTCGGCGAGCAGGCTTTCAAAGCGGGCGAGGTGGCGCGCCTCGTGCCCCTCCATCTCCTCAAGCTGGCCGGCGATCCTTTCCCTGCCTGGCGCCTGGCCGAGCACGGCTCTCTGGCCGCGATAGATGTGGACGGCCCCCAGTTCCCCGGCGTGGTCCACCCGCAGGATTTCGGCGAGCCGGGCCGCACCGGCACCCGCACCGGGACGAAGGGGGGGACGGCTCATCGCCCTTCTCCGTCCAGCCGCCAGGCCAGAAGTCCCGCCGCGGCCAAGGCGAGGGACAAGAAGGCGTTCCAGCCGGCCATGGAAAGGCCGAGCAGTCTCCAGGCCGCCTCGTCGCAGGCGGGCGGCCTGACCCTTAGGGTGCCGTCCAGCAGGCCGGACAGGTCGAGGCCGGAGACTGATCCCCCTGCGCCAGCGCAGGCCCCGGGGCCGGGCCACCATTTCCATTCCACTCCGGCGTGATAGGCGGCGAGTCCGGCTCCGAAA
>CAIWHQ010000033.1 GCA_903912465.1 uncultured Alphaproteobacteria bacterium
CGCTCACCAAACTCGCGGAAGCCCGCGTGGACGGCAATGGCCAACATGTCCCGGTCCCCGGCCGTGTCACCATAGGCCGCAGCCAGGCGCACATCCTCACCGAACGTCTCCCTGAGGAGGCGCACCTTTTCCGGGCCTCTGCAGTTTGCGCCGTCCAGGTCGCCGGTCAGGCGTCCGTCGGCGTCGAGGGCCAGACGCGTGCCCAGGAGGTGGTCGGCACCCAGGCCGCGGGCGAAGGGCGCGACGAGGGACTCTGGAGAAGCCGTGACGATGACCAGGGTCGCCCCCCGCGAGCGCCAGTAGCGCCAGGAATTCAGCGCATCCGGCCGCAGGAGGCTACGGGACCGGGCCTCCGCGTAAGCGCGGGCACGCGCTTCCAGGTCGTGCAGGGGCGTGCCGGCCAGAAACTGCCTCGCGACAGCACCCTTTAGTCGCCCCCGATCCCGGTTCGCCAGGTACCGGACGGCAGCGGGGGTGAGCGCCACAAGGCCGCGCAGCCAGGGCAGGGCTCCCGCATTCCAGGACAGAAAGTCCGTGAAGCTGTCCCGCACCGTCAGTGTGCCGTCGAAGTCGAAGGCCACAACTCCGACCGGTCGCAAGGGATCATCAGCCAGAAACTCATCTGGTTCCATCGCAGTCTGGAGCAGGCTTTCTGGGGGGGCGGGCACGGTCCGGCCGGGTTCCTCTGGAATTCATCCCAAGGGGCCGAACTGCGAGGATTCGCCCCATGACGACAATGCCACAGGTTTGCGATATAGGCTGCGCCTGCGGACCTCGGACTTGTCGTCGGGGCCCGCATGGGGGACTGTCAAGACTTCGGCAACCCGTCACCGGTAAGCTGAATCGGGTCTTAACGGCTTATCCGGGGTTCGACGGTGCGTCGTCAGGTCGCCCGTCGAAGGAGTGAGAAACGCATGACCAAGGCCGCCGGCGGGGACTCGAAGAGCACCCTCTATTGCTCATTCTGCGGTAAGAGCCAGCATGAGGTCCGCAAGCTGATTGCGGGCCCGACCGTGTTCATCTGCGATGAATGCGTCGAGCTCTGCATGGATATCATCCGCGAAGAGCACAAGATTTCCTTCGTGAAATCAAAGGATGGCGTGCCCACTCCCAAGGAGATCCGCGAAGTCCTCGACGACTACGTGATCGGTCAGGAGCACGCCAAGAAGGTGCTCTCGGTTGCGGTCCACAACCATTACAAGCGCCTCAACCACGCTTCGAAGAACAACGACGTCGAGCTTGGCAAGGCCAACATCCTGCTCATCGGTCCTACCGGTACGGGCAAGACCCTGCTGGCCCAGACCCTGGCCAGAATCATCGATGTGCCCTTCACCGTCGCCGATGCGACGACCCTGACCGAGGCCGGCTATGTCGGGGAAGATGTCGAGAACATCATCCTCAAACTGCTCCAGGCGGCGGACTACAATGTCGAAAGGGCCCAGCGCGGCATCGTCTACATCGACGAGGTCGACAAGATCAGCCGCAAGTCGGACAACCCCTCCATCACCCGGGACGTTTCGGGCGAGGGCGTCCAGCAGGCCCTCCTGAAGATCATGGAAGGCACGGTTGCCTCCGTCCCGCCCCAGGGGGGGCGCAAGCATCCTCAGCAGGAATTCCTGCAGGTGGACACCACCAACATCCTGTTCATCTGTGGCGGGGCCTTCGCAGGTCTCGACAAGATCATCTCGGCGCGCGGGCAGGGCACTTCGATCGGCTTTGGTGCCCGGGTCTCTGATCCGGACGATCGCCGGACCGGCGAAATCTTCCGCCAGGTTGAGCCCGACGATCTTCTGAAGTTCGGTCTGATCCCTGAATTCATTGGGCGTCTGCCGGTCCTGGCCACCCTCGACGACCTGGACGAGAAGACCCTGGTCAAGATCCTGACCGAGCCCAAGAACGCCTTCGTGAAGCAGTATCAGCGCCTGTTCGACATGGAGAACGTTGGCCTGACCTTCACCGATGACGCCCTGTCGTCGGTGGCCCGCAAGGCGATTTCCCGCAAGACCGGTGCCCGGGGCCTGCGCTCCATCCTCGAAAGCATCTTGCTCGACACCATGTACGAGCTTCCCACCTGGGAAGGTGTCGAGGAGGTCGTGGTCAACGCCGAGGTGGTCGAGGGCCGATCCCAGCCCCTGGTGATCTACGCTGAGCGCCGCGACAAGGGCGGCGCGGCCTGATCACTTGGGTGGGGTGAGCGGCTTCACCCGCGCCATCCAGTCCAGACCCTTGAGCCAGTAGGCCTCGGTCGAGGTCAGGAATCCGTCCCGCTTCCGCGCCGATATCCATCCGTTCAGGAAGTTGAGCATATTGGTGTCGCCCTTGCGCAGAGCGAAGGCGTCGGCCGTGCGTCCGAGGGGATCTCCTGAGGCGATGACATAGCGCTGGGGCGCAGACGACGCCACTGTCAGGGTCGGGACCGGCTCCTTGAAGGCCAGCGCGGACACGGCGCCGTCATCCAGGGCGCGCTGGGCCCCAGCCAGGTCGAAGAATTCGCGGAAGGTGGCCTGGGGCAGGGCGAGACGGGCGAGGTCGGCGGCCAGGGTTCCTGTGACGATCCCGATCGCCGTGTCCGGAACATTCAGCTGGCCTGTCTGGATCGGGGCCTTGGAGCTGGCGACGATCCGGATTTCGGATTCAGCGTAGGGGTTCGTCATCCACGCTTTGAGGAGCTTGTCCGGGGCGATGGCCAGGGCCGCGGCCGCAAGATCGCACTCGCCTGCATTCAGCCGGTCCAGGACATCGCTCATCGGGACGACCTTGAGCTCCAGGACCAGGCCCGCGTCGCTTGCCAGGCGCGAGACGATATCGATCTCATGGCCGATTCGTTCGCCGCTGGAGGCGCGGAAGACAAAGGGCGGCGCATCGGCGGTGCACACCCTCAGCGTCCCTCGGCCAAGGGCGTCCTCCAGCGCTCCCGCCGTGGCCGGCGTCACGGCCAATGCCGAAGCCAAAATCAGGCCTGAGAGACCTGAGAGATTCGCCTTCATGTCACCATCCTCTTATCCTGCAGTCAGCTTGCATTCAGCTTGCCGCCAGCACAACCGCCTGACTAGATTGCCCAAGGCCGAGCAAGGAGACTCCCATGCGTCCGATCCTGGTCCTCGCCGCTGCGGCCACCACCTTGGTCGGGGTGGCTCCACCGGTCTCCGCCCGGGCGGACTCCTATGTCAACTGTTCGTCCCAGAACTACCAGCGCAACTGGTGTCCGGTGTACTCGGGCGGTCGCGCCTATCTCGATCGCCAGTACTCCGACGGACGGGGGCCCTGCATGGAAGGCTCGACCTGGGGGCAGGACCGCCGGGGCATCTGGGTCGATCGTGGGTGCCGCGCCCGGTTTCGGGTCCAGGACCGATACGGCCAGTATCCGAACCCAGGCTATCCCGACCAGGGCTACTACCCCAACAACAGCCACAAGAAGGACGACACCGGTGCCCTCATTGGCGGCCTGTTGATCGGCGGACTGCTGGTCGGGGCCATGGCCGCCGCCGCGAATGAGAACAACGCCTCCAAGCCGCCTTCGGGATCCGGCGGTTCGGCCGGGGCGTCAGGCTCCGGAGTTGCTGTCGAGGCCTGCCGCGCCGAGGCCGTCACCCAGGTCTCAAGTTACGGGCAGCGTCCCCGCATCGATCGCATCACCACCACCTCGGCGTCCTCCGGCGGCTGGAATGTGCAGGGCTACGTTTCTGTCGACGCGGGTCCCAAGGCGGTCTCCTATGCCTTCACCTGTCGATACGACAACGGCTCGGCGCGGATTACCAAGCTGAACTGACCGGGCTCGGCGCCCCGCATTTTCACGGGTTGTCCACGGCTGTCTGCCGCCGGTGGCTTGAACCGGGGTGCCGACGCGCCACATTAATCCCTGAGCCGCCCGCCCTGGCGATCGTCGCAGGGGGGCCCAGCCGCTCCTGCTCATCAGAGGGGGGCGGAAAGGAGCATATGACCATGACCGAAGCCCGCACGCTTCCGATCCTCCCCCTCAGGGACATCGTCGTCTTTCCCCATCAACCGGTCCCGCTGTTCGTGGGCCGCGACAAGTCCGTCAGGGCGCTCGAGGAGGCGATGAAGTCCGAGGCGAGGGAAATCCTGCTCGCCACCCAGAAGAACAAGGATGATGACGACCCTGGCGCCGAAGGCATCTATGATGTCGGCGTCATCGCCGCCATCCTGCAGCTCCTGCGCCTGCCCGATGGTACGGTGAAGGTGCTGGTGGAGGGCCGTGGCCGGGCCGGGATCGTCCGTTTCGTCGACGAAACCGAATGGTTTTCCGGCGAGGTCGCCCTGGTGACCGAGGACGCTGCGCCGTCGGCCGAGATCGAGGCCCTGACCCGGGCCGTCGCCGAGCAGTTCGAAACCTACGTCAAGCTCAACAAGAAGGTGCCCCCAGAGGCGCTCTCGGCCCTCCCGGGCATTGAGAATCCGGGCGAGCTGGCGGACCGCATCGCTTCGCACCTGAATGTCAGGATCGCCGACAAGCAGGAACTGCTCGAGATCTTCAGCGTCTCCAAGCGCCTGGAGAAGGTCTACGCCCTGATGGAGGGCGAAATCTCGGTCATGCAGACCGAGAAGAAGATCCGGAACCGCGTGAAGCGGCAGATGGAGAAGACCCAGCGCGAGTACTACCTGAACGAGCAGATGAAGGCGATCCAGCGGGAACTGGGCGAGCAGGACATTGAGCGCGACGAACTCGCCGAGCTGGAAAAGCGGATCAAGCGTACCCGCCTGTCCAAGGAGGCCCGCGTCAAGGCGAACGCCGAGCTGAAGAAGCTGCGGTCCATGAGCCCCATGTCAGCGGAATCCACGGTCGTTCGGAACTATCTCGACTGGCTGCTGTCCATCCCCTGGGGCAAGCCAAAGTCCAAGCCCATCGATCTGGAGAGGGCCGAGTCCATCCTCGAGAACGACCACTATGGCCTGGAGAAGGTCAAGGAACGCATTCTCGAGTACCTGGCGGTGCAGGCCCGTACGGGGTCCCTCAAGGGGCCAATCCTGTGCCTTGTCGGTCCGCCCGGGGTCGGCAAGACCTCGCTGGGCAAGTCCATTGCCGAGGCGACCGGTCGTGAGTTCGTCCGGGTCTCCCTGGGCGGCGTACGCGACGAGGCCGAGATCCGCGGCCACCGCCGCACCTACATCGGCTCCATGCCCGGCAAGATCATCCAGTCGATGAAGAAGGCGAAGTCGACCAACGCCTTCTTCCTTCTGGACGAGATCGACAAGATGGGCGCCGACTGGAGGGGCGACCCGTCCTCAGCCCTTCTCGAGGTGCTGGACCCGGCGCAGAACGCCACCTTCGCCGACCACTATCTCGAGGTCGACTATGACCTCAGCCCGGTCATGTTTGTCACCACGGCCAACAGCCTCAACATGCCCCAGCCCCTGCTGGACCGCATGGAGATCATCCGCATCCCGGGCTACACCGAGGACGAGAAGGTCGAGATCGCCCGCCGGCACCTCCTGCCCAAGCAGATGAAGGACCACGGCCTGACCGCCGCCGAGTTCGAACTGCCCGATGCCGCCCTGCGCGACCTGATCCGCTACTATACCCGTGAGGCGGGGGTGCGGTCCCTCGAGCGCGAGATCGGCAACCTCGCCCGCAAGGCAGTCCGCGATCTGATGCGGCGCAAGGTGGGCGAAGAGGCCGGTCCGATCCTGGTCGATGAGGCTCGGGTCGCCGACTACGCCGGCGTGAGGCGCTTCAAGTATGGCGAGATGGACGGCGAGGATCAGGTCGGGATCATCACCGGCCTGGCCTATACGGACTTCGGCGGCGACATCCTCACCATCGAGGCGGTGAAGATGCCGGGCAAGGGCCGCATGCAGGTGACCGGCAACCTGAAGGAAGTGATGAAGGAGTCCGTTCAGGCTGCCCATGCCTATGTGCGCAGCCGCGCGACCCAGTTCGGTATCGAGCCTCCGATCTTCGAGCGCACGGACGTCGCCATCCATGTCCCGGAGGGCGCAACCCCCAAGGACGGACCGTCAGCGGGAGTCGCCATGGCGACCGCCATTGTCTCGGTCCTGACCGGCGTGCCGATCCGCAAGGATCTGGCCATGACCGGGGAGGTTACCCTCCGCGGACGAGTCCTCCCGATCGGTGGCCTCAAGGAAAAGCTGCTCGCGGCCCTGAGGTCGGGTGTGAAGACGGTCCTGATCCCCCAGGAGAACGTCAAGGATCTCCAGGACATACCCGACAACGTCAAGGCTGGGCTGGAGATCCTTCCGGTCAGCTCAGTGGACGAGGTCCTCGGTCATGCCCTGGTGCATCCGCTCACCCCGATCGAGTGGACCGAGCCCCCGCCGCCTCCCGCTGCGGGTCCTGCCGGGGACGAGCCTGTCCTGACCCACTGACCCTCGTGTCCCCGGCGGTGTTTGACACGCCGCCGGGGCTGGTCATGATGCGGATCAATGGCTTCGCCCGGGCGTGTTGTTGTTTGAGGCGATGCTTGAAACAACAACACCGGGGGGTGTGCGCCTCATGAACAAGGCCGAGTTGATCGCCGCAGTCTCTCAGAATTCGGGCCTGGCCGCGCCAGAGGTCCGGCGGGTCCTGGATGCCGTGCTGGACACCGTTTCCTCCGCCCTGCGGGACGGGGCCGAGGTCAGGCTGGTCGGTTTCGGGACCTTTTCCAAGCTCTACAGGCCGGCGGGCCTGGCCCGGAATCCGCGAACAGGGGAGACGGTCCGTCGCCCGGCCATGCACACAGCGCGCTTCCGGGCCGGCGACGGCCTGAAGCGAAGTCTGAATTGAGGGGGTCAGAAGCCGCCTACCGGATTTCCCCTTGGCGCGAAGAGCGCTAGACAGTCGCGCGCCTGCGGGCGGGAGGGGCGGCTAGCTCAGCTGGTCAGAGCACCTGGTTTACACCCAGGGGGTCGGGGGTTCGAACCCCTCGCCGCCCACCACTTCCGGAGCCGACCATGCAGAAGCGTCCGCTCGGCCGCACCGGCCTGCAGGTTTCCGCGATCGGGTTCGGCGCCGCCTCCTTCTGGGGGCATCCCGCCTTCGGGGAGGCCGAGGCCCTCTCCCTGGTCCACCGCGCCCTCGACCTGGGGGTCACCCTTTTTGACACCGGCCCGGCCTATTCCCGGGGGCAGGCCGAGGTCCGGCTCGGACGCGCAATGGCAGGGCGGGACCGGTCCGGCCTCGTCATCGCCACCAAGGTGGGCACGACCTTCGCGCGGGGGCGGGTGCGCCGGGACATGTCCCTGCCGGCCATAGAGGCAAGCCTGGTGGAAAGCCTGCGTCGCCTGCGCCTGGACGCCCTTCCGCTTGTCCACCTCCACGGTCCTGCCGTCGACGAGCTGACCGCCGATTTCCTCGGCGGTCTCGGGCGCATGAGGGACCGGGGACTGTTCCGGCATCTTGGCGTCAACAGCTTTGATCCGACCGTCATCGAGGCCGCCCTGGTCCGGCCGCAGATCGACACCGTCATGGTCGACATCAATGTCCTCAGGCCCGAGCGCCTTCCGCTGGCCGCCCGTGCGGCGGCGGCGGGGAAGGGGGTGCTGGCGGGCATGCCCCTGGCCATGGGGCACACGGCGCCGCGCGCCTGGGGGAACCTGCGGGTCAGGGACGTCTGGTACCTGGCCCGAGCCCTGAAGAACCATCGCGCCGACATGGCCGCCGGTCGCCGTTTCCGGTTCCTGCATGGCCGTTCTGACATCTCCGGCGCCCAGGCGGCCCTGGCCTGGACCCTGGGCGTACC
>CAIWHQ010000034.1 GCA_903912465.1 uncultured Alphaproteobacteria bacterium
ACCAGCGCCCTCGACGCCGAGAGCGAGGCCCAGGTCCAGGCGGCCCTGTCCCGGTTGATGGAGGGCCGCACCACCCTGCTCATCGCCCACCGCCTGTCGACCGTCCGTAACGCGGATCGGATCTATGTCCTCGACCAGGGGCGGATCGTCGACGCGGGCACGCATGACGACCTTGTCGCCGCCGGCGGCCTCTATGCCCGCCTTGCCGGTGCCCCCGATCTGGAGACGGCGACGTGAAGGGCTTCCTTCGGCGGCCCTGGGTGCAGGCGGCGCTTGGCCGGATCCTGGCGGGTTACCTGATCCTCATCCGCCGCACGACCCGCTGGCGACACGAGGGCCTGGAGGCCCTCGAGCCCATGTTCGCCTCCGGCCAGGGGGCCATCGGCCTGTTCTGGCATGGCCGGATCCCCGTCTGCCTGGGCATGGCCGAGACCTGGTGGCGCAAGTCGAGCCGACGCAGCCTGGTCTCGCCCTCCGCAGACGGCGAGTTCGTGGCCCTGGCCCTGAACCATATCGGGTTTCCAGCCATCCGGATGTCGACCGCCAAGAAAGGCGACTCGGCCAAGGCGCGGGCCGCCGTCGCCGCCTTCCGGGAGGCCATTCAGCATGTCGCCTCGGGCGGGGTGCTGATCATCACGCCGGACGGGCCGCGGGGTCCGAACGAGGTGATCGCCCCCGGTGCCCTGCAGATCGCGCGACGGACCGGCGCTCCGGTCTTCCTGACGGGACTGGCCGTCGCCCCTTCCCTGCGCCTGGCCTCCCTCTGGGACCGGGTCATGATCGCCGCCCCCTTCGGCCGGGGCGTCTGCATCTGGGAGGGGCCCTTCCACGTCCCGCCGGACGCAGACGAGGCCCTCATCGACAGCCTTCGCCTGGACTGGTCCGCACGAATGGCGGCCTCGACCCGCCGCGCCGAGGCGGACCTGGGCCTGCGACCGGTTGATCCGCCGCCGGGCGGGTGAGAGACAAGGGCATGTCCGCCTCCCGCGCTCACCCGACCGCCCCAGGGGTCCAGCCTGATCATGGTCATGATCATGACCATGGGCATGAGCCTGCACACCATCACGATCACCCTCACCATGATCATGGACATGGGGGTCATGGGCATGGGGGGCATGGGCATCACCACGCCCCCGCCGACTTCGGTCGCGCCTTCGCCATCGGCATTGTCCTCAATGCGGGCTTTGTCGCGGTCGAGGCGGGGGTCGGCCTTGCCACCGGCTCCCTCGCCCTCCTGGCGGATGCCGGGCACAATGCGGCCGACGTCCTTTCGCTGATCCTCGCCTGGGCGGCGACCCTCCTGGCCCGCCGCGGCCCCAATGGTCGGCATACCTACGGCATGGGCAAGGCCACCATCATGGCCTCGGTGACCAATGGCGTCCTGCTGGTCGCCGCGGTCGGCGCGATCGGCTGGGAGGCTGTGCAGAGGCTCCTGTCCCCAGGCGCGGTCGCCGCCGGACCGGTCATGATCACCGCAGCCATCGGCGTGGTCATCAATACTGCAACGGCCCTTCTGTTCATGCGCGGCCAGCATGACCTGAACGTCCGGGGGGCCTTTCTCCACATGCTGGCCGACGCCGGGGTCTCGGCCGCCGTGGTGATCGCCGCTGGCCTCATGCTGCTGACTGGCGGCCTGCATTGGCTCGATCCGGTCCTAAGCCTCGGCATCGTCGCGGTCATCCTCGCGGGCGCCTGGGGCCTCCTGAAGGAGTCCGCCGCCATGGCCCTGGATGCCGCCCCACCGGGCATCGATCCAGCGCAGGTCCGGGCTTTCCTGGCCTCAAGGCCGGGAGTCGCCGAGGTGCATGACCTTCACATCTGGTCCCTGTCGACGACCCGGGTCGCCCTCACCGCCCACCTGGTCCGTCCCCAGGCCGGGGATCCGGACGCCTTCCTCGCCGAGACCAGCCAGGCCCTGGCCGGGACCTTCGGGATCCATCACGCCACCCTGCAGGTCGAGACCGGCACCCTGGACTGCCACCTGGCGCCGGACGAGGTCGTGTGACCCTTCCCCAGCGCCTCTATGGCCTCGCCACC
>CAIWHQ010000035.1 GCA_903912465.1 uncultured Alphaproteobacteria bacterium
AAGCTTGATCCCAGCCTCAAGATGCCTGGGGTGAGGGACGTCTTTATTCGCATGGCCGAACTTCTCCTGGAGGGGCCGCCGACTGCGGTGAAACTCGTCGGCGCACAAAGGTTTATCTCTTCCTATGGGACTCGGACGAACGCGATCTTCGAGTATCAGTGGGGTGACAAGTGGTTCCTGGAGTCACAATCCAAGTTCACTCTGCCGGGCAAACGCCTATCGCAGTATGCGATGGTGGGGGGTGCGATCCTCGCCTTCGGTCTGACAGCGTTTGCGCTCGTGGAGTGCAGCCGCATGAAGGGAATCCGCCATAAGTGGCTATGGATGGTGTTCATCACATTCGGGTTCGGTCTCCTTTCGGTGAACTGGTCTGCTGGCGTAGTGGGTTCTGCTGGCGTAGTGAGTTTTGAATTGCTCTCTATTGGATTTTTCAGCGCCAAGGCCAGCAGCACGAATTTCGGTCCCTGGGCGATCTCGATGTCTGCGCCTGCTGCGCCTGTGGGTGCAATCGTCTTCCTTCTGTTGCGGCGCAAACTTCGATCGGCGCTTCAGCCGACCGCCCACGTGGGATGACCGGACTGCGCGCGGGTGCCCTCCTGCCCGCATTCCGCCCAGGTATTCGGTATAGAAGTTCCGTTTTTGTTCTTGCCCGGCAGCGGGCGGCGTGATTGTCTGAGAGCGGGGAACGGGGCGGAGTGAAGGAGCGCGCATGGCCGCCCGCGTCACCACCCTGGCCTTCCAGGGCGTCGAGGCCCGACCCGTGGAGGTCGAGGTCCAGCTGACCGCCGGCGAACAGAAGTTCGTCCTGGTGGGCCTGGGTGACAAGGCCGTGGCCGAGAGCCGCGAGCGCGTGCGGGCCGCCTTCGCCGGACTGGGCCTGGCCATGCCGGGCCGCCGGATCATCTGCAACCTGGCCCCCGCCGACCTGCCCAAGGAGGGCA
Organism: uncultured Alphaproteobacteria bacterium; assembly: GCA_903912465.1. GTDB lineage: Bacteria > Pseudomonadota > Alphaproteobacteria > Caulobacterales > Caulobacteraceae > Phenylobacterium. The sequence goes on from CAIWHQ010000035.1 coordinate 942, forward strand.
GCCACTATGACCTGCCCATCGCGCTCGCGGTAATGGCGGCCATGGGGGTGATCCCGCCGGATGCCCTCGAGGGTTGGGCGGCCATGGGCGAACTGTCCCTCGACGGGCGCATCACCGCCTCGGCTGGGGCCCTGCCGGCGGCGGTGGCGGCGGGCGCCCTGGGGCTGGGCCTGATCTGCCCCGAGGCCAGCGGGCCCGAGGCGGCCTGGGCGGGATCAACCCCGGTGCTGGCGCCGCCCAGCCTGGTGGCCCTGGTCAACCACTTCCGCGGGACCCAGGCCCTGTCGCCGCCGGAGCCGGGGGCGATCACCGAGGGCGCACCGGCCCCGGACCTGCGCGAGGTGCGCGGCCAGGAGACCGCCCGCCGGGCCCTGGAGATCGCCGCCGCCGGGGGCCACAACCTCCTGCTCACCGGGCCGCCCGGGGCGGGCAAGTCCATGATGGCCGCCCGCCTGCCGGGGCTCTTGCCGCCGCTTTCGGCCGCTGAGCTGCTGGAAACCTCCATGGTCCATTCCGTGGCCGGCCTGATCGCCCGGGGCGAGCTGACCCGGGCCCGGCCCTTTCGCGCGCCGCACCACTCGGCGACCATGGCGGCCCTGACCGGCGGCGGTGCCCGCATCCGCCCCGGCGAGGCCTCCCTGGCCCACAACGGGGTCCTGTTCCTGGACGAGCTGCCGGAGTTCAGCGCCCAGGCCCTGGATTCCCTGCGCCAGCCCCTGGAGACCGGCGAGATCACCGTCGCCCGGGCGGCAGGGCACGTGCGCTATCCGGCTCGGTTCCAGCTGGTGGCGGCCCAGAACCCCTGCAAGTGCGGAAAGGGGGGCGAGGGCCGGGGCGCCTGCGGCCGGGCGCCGCGCTGCCAGGTCGACTACCGGGGCCGGGTCTCGGGACCCTTCCTGGACCGGATCGACCTGCAGGTGGATGTCCCCGCCGTGCGCGCCGCCGACCTTGCCCTGCCCGCCGCCGCCGAAGGTTCGGCAGAGGTGGCCGCACGGGTGGCCGCGGCCCGGGAGATCCAGGTGCGCCGGGCTGTGGCAGCCGGACGGTCCGAGACCGAAGCGGCCAACGCCCGGGCCTCCGGCGACTGGCTGCAGGCCATCGCCGACCCCGAGCCCGACGCCCGCGCCCTCCTGACCCGCGCCGCCGATGCCGCCGGCCTCACCGCCCGGGGCTGGAGCCGGGTCCTGCGCCTGGCCCGGACGCTCGCCGACCTGGAAGCCGACGCCGCACCCGCCGTCGCCCGCCGGCACGTGGCAGAAGCCCTGGCCTACCGGGGGGTCGGCGCAGGGGCCTGACCCACCCCTGTTGACCTCATCTTAATCGCCGGACTTGACCCTTCATGAGGCAAGGCGAGAAAGGATGAGGCCATGACCCGACCCGTCGTCCCATCCTTTGGCACTTCGCCCGCCCTTGCGGACAGCCTGCAGGCTGCTCCCGCGCCGACGACCCCGGTCAGCATCGAGGAACTGGCCAGCCTGAGCCACGAGTTCCGGACCCCGCTGAACGGCGTCCTGGGCCTGGCCCGACTGCTGGAGTCCACACCCCTGACGGGCGAGCAACGCAGCTATGTGGACGCCCTGCGGGAGTCGGGCGAGCACCTGCTGGGCCTGGTCAACCAGCTGCTGGACTTCGCCCGGCTCGGGGCCTCCGCCGTGGAGATCCAGACGGGCGACGTCAGCCTCGAGAACCTCCTGCGCGGGGTCTGCGAGCTGACCGCACCCCGGGCCACCGAAAAGGGCCTGGAGATCGGATGGTGGATCGCCCCGGGGCTCGGACGCATCCGCGGCGATGAGGGCCGGCTGAGGCAGATCCTGCTGAACTATGTCGCCAACGCCATCAAGTTCACGGGCGAGGGCGGGGTCCTGGTCTCGGCGGTCGCGGCGGGCCCCGGCCGCATCCGGCTGAGCGTGAGCGACACCGGACCCGGCGTGGCCGAAGCCGAGCGGGAGCGCATCTTCGAGCCCTTCGTCCAGACCGACCCCAGGGTCGACAGCGTCAGCCTTGGAGGGGCGGGTCTTGGCCTCGCCATCGTCCGGTCCCTGGCGACGGCCATGGAGGGCCGGGCCGGGGTCGATCCCGCCCCCGGGGGCGGGGCGGAATTCTGGCTTGAGCTGCCGGCCGCCCGGGCGGGGGGAAGTCCCGGCCGAACCCTGTCCCAGCGCCGCATCGCGGTGGTGAGCGCCAATCCCGTCGTCGCCGAGGCCGCCATCCGCCAGGTCGCCTCCCGCGGGGGCGAGGGCGTGGCCACCGCCAGCCTCGCGGACCTGCCCGAGGACGCCGAATTCCTGCTTGTGGATCACGCCCTGGGCCCGGCCGGACCGCCCGACGACCGGCCAGCCATCGTCCTGCTCTCGCCCGAGGATCGCGGCCTGATCGACGACTACCGGGCCCGCGGTTTCGCCGGCTACCTGATCAAGCCCCTGCGGCCGGCCTCTCTGGCGGAGCGGGTGGTCGCGGCGGCTCAGGGCCGGAGCCGGACCGGGCGCCTCGACGACCGGATCGCCCCGGCCGCAGCCCCCGGCCTGCGGGTCCTGCTCGTGGAAGACCACGCCATCAACGCCCTGCTGGCCACGGCCATGCTCAAACGGGAGGGCTGCGTCGTAGACCCCGCCGCGGGCGGCCCCGAAGCCCTGGCCGCAGTCGCCGTGGGCGCCTACGACCTGATCCTGATGGACATGCGCATGCCGGGCATGACCGGCCCCGAGACGGCCCAGGCCATGCGCAGCCAGGGCGTGAAGACCCCGATCGTGGCCCTGACCGCCAACACCTTCGAGGATGACCGGCAGATCTGCATTGCGTCCGGCATGGACGACTTCCTGGTCAAGCCCCTCACCGCGGACGCCCTGAGACGGATCCTGTCCCAGGTGGCCCGGGGCTGGAACGAGCCCGCCGGGCGGCGGCGCTGATCCTGTTCCGATAAGTGGGAACCGGTTATCGGATCGAAACAGGATCCAATAGTATGCGCTGATCCTGTTCCGAGACGTGGGCGCCGGCTGCTGGACGGCGGGGGCGGCGCACGCCAATCTTCCCAAGGCCGCGGTCTGGCGGTGCGACGGATGCGGCGATGAACCCCAGGGGCGAAGACGGGCCGGCCGAGGCCCAGCTGACCGGCCTGAAGGCCCTGGCTGTCTACGGCGAGCGGCGGTCCCTGGTCATGATGGCCCTGGGCTTTGCCTCGGGCCTGCCCAACCTGCTGATTTTCGATACCCTCTCGGCCTGGCTGAGGGACGCTGGCCTGTCCCTGGAGGTCATCGGGGTCTTCAGCCTGGCCACCCTGGCCTATTCGGTGAAGTTCCTCTGGGCGCCCCTGGTCGACCGGGCACCGATTCCGGGCCTGACCCGGGCCCTGGGCCAGAGGCGGGCCTGGATGCTGGCCTGCCAGGCCATAATCATCCTGGCGCTCCTGGCCATCTCGGGAGTGGACCCCGCACGAAGCCTGGGCGCCATGGCCGCCCTGGCAGTCCTGGTGGGCGTGGTCTCGGCCACTCAGGACATTGTCATCGACGCCTGGCGGATCGAGGCGGCCGGGCCCGCGCGGGCCGGTGCCATGGCCGCCGCCTACCAGTGGGGATACCGGATCGCCGTGATCCTGGCTGGGATCCTGCCCCTGGTCCTGAGTGACGTCATCGGCTGGGGCGGCTCCTATGCCCTGATGGCGGTTCTGATGCTGGCGGGAACCGCGGGCGTCCTCGCCGCTCCCCGGGAGGCGGACATCGTCGCGCGCCCGAAGGACCCCGAGCCCGTCGCCGCAAGGCCGGGACGGGACGCCCTGGAATGGGCGGGCCGCGGAGGCCTCGTCCTGGCGGCGGCGGCCCTTCTGGGATCAGGTCTCTCGGGAAATCCCTTCCTGCTGCGCGCGCCCCTCTCCGCCCTGGGCCTGGAGGGACTTTCCGGGTCCCTGGCGGGGCTCTGGGCGGCGAAGCCGGCGGGCGCCATCGCCCAGGTGGTCTCCGCACTTGGCGGGCTTGCCCTGCTGGCCGCAGCGGTCCTGCCCCTGCCCGGCGCGCCGACCCGGCCAGGCCGCTTCCTCTTCCAGGCCCTGGGCGAGCCCCTGGCGGACTTCGTCCGACGGCACCAGGGGACGGCGGCCCTGATCCTGGCCCTGATCTGCGTCTATCGCCTGCCAGACTTTGTGCTGAACATCATGAACCCCTTCTATCTCGACCTCGGGTTCTCGAAGCTCGAGATCGCAGAAGTGCGCAAGGTGCTCGGCGTGATCATGTCGGTGGCGGGCGTGGGGCTGGGCGGCTGGGCGGTGGCGCGCCTGGGCCTGATGCGGGCCCTGGTGATCGGCGCCTTCGCAGGCCCGGTCTCAAACCTGGTCTTCGCCTGGCTGACCCTCCAGGGACCCCAGCTCTGGGCCCTCGCGGCGGCGATCGGCATCGACAACCTGGCCTCGGGCTTCGCCGGCACCTGCCTGATCGCCTACATGTCCAGCCTGACCAGCCGGGGCTTCACCGCCTCGCAATACGCCCTGTTCTCGTCCCTCTACGCCCTGCTCGGCAAGTTGATTGCCTCGCAGTCCGGGCGCATCGTCGAGGGGGCGGCCCGGCTGGCGGATGCGCCGGGCGGGATCCTCCTGCCGGCAGCACCGGGTGCCTTCGGCGCGGCGGTGGCGAAGTCCGGGGTGACCGCCGCGGGCCTGGGAACCGGCTACGTGGTCTTCTTCGTCTACTCGGCCATCCTTGGGGCGGCGGGGGTGGTCCTGACCCTGATGGTCGCAGGCCGGGAA
>CAIWHQ010000036.1 GCA_903912465.1 uncultured Alphaproteobacteria bacterium
GCCATCCCTTTGGGCGGCGTACGACCGAGCAGGACAGGGATGCACCCTCAGGCGCCAGATCCAGCCCCAGTCCCCGGAGGGACGTCACGTGGAGCAGCACATCCTTACGGTCCGTAAGTTCCGGCTGGTCGGGCACAATGAAACCATAGCCCTTGCCTACATCGAACCACTTTACGCGACCACTGATCCTGACGCAGGGTTCCCCAGCGTCTTCAAAGCCGTAACTGGACATAGCCGCCTCAAGCACAAAAGACACCTGTCCCCAAAAGAGAACTCAGGTGCCGAATTCTTTTCTTGTCCGTTACGCAACGTCAATGACCGTTCCGGCAGTCAACCCTCGGCATGCTGACGTTTTCACGCTTTACTCACGCTTCACGAACGGCCCACTGAGGCGCGTGGATCTGATTGCGTACTGTGCGCCGCGCGGCTCCAAGGACCGCCGTGCGCGCTGCCCCGCCCATAACCGCTTAGGGCCCGGGGAAGGAAACCCAGAACGCGAGGTGCCGAAACCCGATCAGCGATTTGTGTGCGGGACAAATACCGCGGGACCAAAATGCACACTGCGACCCGCCCGTGGGGCGGATCGCAGGTTGCAAGGGGATCAACTCCCCCAAGTCGTTCCGGTGGTCCGAAACGGCGGATCAGAACTTGGCCTGAACCCCGAACTCGAACACCCGACCCAGCGGGTTCTGGGTCATGTAGTCGTAGTTGTACTGGCTCTTGTAGAAGGGTGGCTGGTCATCGAAGACGTTCTTGACCGACAGGGTTCCGGTCCACCTTTCCTGGAAGGTCAGGCGATAGGTGAAGTCGCTAACCCACCGGTCATCGCGCGCAACGCGATTCCCAGCAACAACGGCATTCACGTCGTCGGTCCCGGCCCAGTATCGGGTGGTCCAGCGAAGGTTATGGTCGCCGACACTCCAGTTCGCGTATGCATTACCCCGCAGTGCTGGGTATGAATAGAATGCCGAAAGAAGCTCGGACTTACCTGCCCGGTTAAGCGCGGCGTCAAACACGATATTCGTGTCCAGAAGGAACGCTGCACCCCGCTTGTAGTCGCTGAGAATGCTTGCATCACCCCCAACGGTGAGATCCCCGGAGAAGAAATCCAGCCAGGTGTAGGAGCCGTTGATGTCGATGCCGGTGATCTCGGTATCCGGGCCGTTGATCACGTTGTTTCGGACCGACAGGAAGTTGTTGGGATGGCAGGAAGGCACAGCCTGCCCGCCATAAAGCGTCGAGTTGACGACGTCGGTTCCGAACTGGAAGCGCTGGAAGAGAGCAGATGTCCCGCACTGCCAGGTCGCTGCGTTGGCTGACGGGAACATGGAGCCGTAGATCCGCGCCGCGGTTTCCGTCGTGATCTCCTCCTTGAACGAGAACTTGTAGAAGTCGATCTGACCCTGGAAGGTCCCGGACTCGAACAGGAAACCAACATTGTAGGTTTCAGCCGTCTCCGGCTGGAGATTGGGGTTCCCAAAGGTCTGCACAGGTCGATAGAGCGGGGCACCCGTAACCGGGTTTGTAAACTGGGCCTGGATAAATCCGAACCCGGGGTCGAGCGCCGCCACGGGCGGCGCCCGGAAAGTGGTGCCGGCCGAACCGCGCAGGGCCATCCAGGGCGTGACCTGCCAACGGATCGATGCCCGCGGATTGGTCGTATCCCCGATGTTACCTCCGTAACGCTCGGTACGAATGGCGAGGCTCGTCACAACGTTGTCGAGAACCGGCACCTGCAGTTCACCGAAGAAGGAAGTCACCTGCCGGTCAACGTCGCTTTCCCTGCCAGATCCGATGAAGGTGAACGGACCGCCCCCCGGTGCCGCACAGATCGGCAAGCCGTCACCATAGGGCTGGCTGTCAACGCAGGGCGTGGCGTCGCCATCGAAGTTCGTCGACAGCGCGATTGATCGGTCGTTGTACCGCCACTGCGCACCTACGGCCCAGCTGATCGCATCGTCGGTCCAGAGCTTGAAGTCTCCGAAGTCCCCCGCCAGCTGGACTTGAGCTGTCGCCAGCTGCTGGGTGGTCGTGTTGATCGCATCATCCTGCAACCATCCCCAGAGCGCAGGGTCGACCGCAGGTCCCGCCTTCAATCCCGTGGACGCCGCATAGTTGGCACCATTGATGCTCGACTTCTGGATCGAGTTGGCGAACGGATTGAAGTACTGGCAGGATCCGACGCCCGGCGTTCCGGTCGATGGGTTACAGCCCGGCCCGCCAAGTCCTCGCAAGGCGAGCTGGATGCGGTTCACATACCGGTCAGGTGTCTTGTTGATCTGTTCGGCGCGCATGTAGTTGAGGGACGTGCGCCATTGCCAGCCATTCGCCAGGTCGCCGATGAATCCACCCACAACACGGAAGGACGTGATCTCGTTACTCTGACGGTCAGCGTCGAATCCATAGAGAGGGTTGCCCCCCATGGCCGCGGGACGCCACTGCGTCTGGTTCATGGTGACGCCGTTGGCGAGAGCCGCGGCGCAGATCGCAGCCGTGATCTGCGGTTGAGTCCCCGTCGGACAGGGATTGAACAGGGCCTGAAGACCCGGGTTGCTCGCGGGAACATAGTAGCGCGACTGAATGGCCCCGGGAGCCGCCGGCATGGGAGACGTCCCGCCGCCGGGTGACGAACCACTCGCCTCGATCGGCGTGGGAAACTGCACGGTGGACTGTGAGGCAGAGACCCGATCCTCCGGGACTTCTGTCCGGGACCAGAGAACCTCACCATGGAACCTGAGCGAGTCGTTCAGCTCGAAATTGGCCTCACCGAACAGTTGGTAGTGGTCCTCTTTCGCCACACGGGTGTCGTGATAGGTGAACGGATAGAAGCACTGGCCATTCGGTACGAAGGAGAGCCCGCCCAGCTGGTTACAGCCCGCATCAGAGAAGGTCGACGAAAGGGTCGCTCCCAGCGGAATGCCGGGGCGGGTCGGATCCTGCACGAACCCGCCATTGGGACCGATGACCGGGGTCCCGAGGATGGCGTTGTATCCGCCGGGATTGCTGGCTCCAGAGATACCACTGATGTTGAGGGTGTCAGGGAACACAGCGTTCGGCAGCGTCCAGGGCAGATCAACGCCATTCAGTTCGCTGCGGTGCCGGTAGGACGCCGCCAGCAAGACGTTGCCGTTGTCGAGCTTCCGTCCCCAGGCCACGGAGGCTTCGTAGTCTCCATCCGAACCATCGATCAGGGCATATTTTCCGTTGACCTCGAAACCGTCCAGGTCCCTGCGGGTGATGAAGTTCACAACCCCGGCCACGGCGTCTGATCCGTAGGTGGCCGCGGCACCGTCGCGCAGGACCTCGACCTGGCCTATGGCGATGGTCGGGACCACGTTGATGTTGACGAACTCCTGACCGCCCGCGGCCGTGATGGTCGACAGGCGCTCGCCGTTCATGAGCGAGAGCGTCCGCGTCAGCCCGAGGCCCCGGAGGTTGATGGTCGCGACGCCGGCCGCGGCACCCCCGAGGAAGCGGTTGGACTCGCCGATATTGCCGCCCGAGACAGACGGAATGGTCCGTACCAGATCGACGAGGGAAGGACTGCCCTGCTCCTGCAGCGCCTCGTTGGTGATGACGTCCACCGGCAAGGCAGCGTCTTCTGGTGTGCCCCGGATCAGCGAGCCGGTAATCACCACTTCCTCGACCTGATTATCAGAAACCTTGGCCGTGCCTTGAGCGGTTGCCTGGGTGGCCATACCGAGGCCAAGGGTGATCGCCAGAGCCGAGCTGGCATAGAGGTGCATGCGCCTGGTCATTGTTCTCGTTTCCTCCTGTTAGTGGCTTAGGCCAGCTAGTTGGGATCAGATTGTGCACAATTCGCAGGACATGCAAGTCACGAAGGACCGAGCTGGGCACCGCCTGACCTATCAGCCGGAAAACTGGGTCCACAGTGAGTGACTGGGTTGCATCCGGGGTTACGCCTTCTGACGTCAGCCATGGATACCGACCTGGGCGAAGCCCTGCCCGGCTGGCGACCCAACCAAGGCCTGCCGCCGGCGCGCAGCCCTGGGGTGGGCTGACAAGACGGCCGCGACCCCGAAAACCCAGAAAGGTAAGGAAATTCAACTCTGCGTGGCAGTCCCTAGGGGAGTCGAACCCCTCTCTCCAGGTTGAAAACCTGGCGTCCTAACCGATAGACGAAGGGACCACGGACGCGAGAGCGGCGTCTATATCCGCCTTCCCGGGGCCGTGCAAGACGCCGGGGCCGGGTTTTCCACCCGGGCGGGTTCAGCCTGCATCGGCCCGGCGCGGATCAGCGGCGTCCTCGATCTCGAGCTCGACCGAGGCGCGGCCCTGCCAGTCATCCGGACGAAGCCGGCCTACAAGGTGGAGGACGCCTCCACCCTGGAGGAGTTGGCCAAGCGGGGTCTCCTCGGCCCGCCAGGCGACTGCCTTCAGACGCCCCCCCGAGGAGTCCGTGAGCGTGGCCCGGACATGACCACCGCGCATGACCATGGGGCGTTCGACGCGAACGGAGGCCGCCGCAAAGACCGGTTCAGGGTTACCCGGGCCAAAGGGTGCCAGACGTGCAAAGGCGTCCAGAAGCGAGCGGTCGGCCCCCTTGGGGGTGATAAGCGCGTCGATTTCCAGAACGTCGGCCTCGGCCGCCCGGGCCTGGTCCTCGCCCAGACGCGCAGCGAGGAAGTCGGTGAACTCGGCGATGCGCTCCGGGCGGATCGAGAGGCCCGCCGCCATGGCGTGCCCGCCTCCCGACAGGAGCAGTCCCTCATCGAAGGCGGCCTGCACGGCGGCACCCAGGTTCACGCCCGGCTGGGAACGACCGGAGCCCTTGCCGACACCTGCCGCGAGGTCGATGCCGATCACGATGGCCGGCCTGCGGTAGCGCTCGCGAAGGCGACCGGCCACGATCCCGATGACGCCGGGTGCCCAGTCCGGTGCCGAGACCACAAGAACCGGAGCCTCTGCGATATGCGGGTCGGCCTCGATCCGGGCGATGGCCTCGTCGATCACCGCCTGTTCCACCGCCTTGCGCTGGCCGTTGAGCTCGTCCAGCTGGGCCGCAAGGGCGGCGGCTTCATCGGGGTCATCTGTCGACAGGAGCCGGGCACCCAGGTCGGAACGTCCGATCCGGCCGCCGGCGTTGATCCTGGGTCCCAGGATAAAACCCGCGTGGAATGTGGTCGCCGTCCCGCTGACCTTGCCGACATCCGCCAGGGCTTTCAGCCCGGGATTGGCCCAGCGGGACATCACCTTGAGCCCCTGTGCGGTGAGGGCCCGATTGAACCCTGTCAGGGCGGTCACGTCGCACACCGCCCCCAGGGCGGCGAGGTCCAGCCACTGGCGCAGGTCCGGCTCGGGCCGGGAGGCGAACAGGCCCCGGCGGCGGGCCTCCCGGTTCAGGGCCGCAAGCAGGACGAAGGCCACGCCGGCTGCGGCCAGCATCCCCTGCCCCGAATTGTCGTCTGGCCGGTTCGGGTTCACGAGGGCGGCGGCCGGGGGAATTTCGCCGGGGCGCATGAGGTGGTGGTCGATGACCACCACGTCGAGGCCGATCTCCCGGGCGGCGATCAGGGCGTCCTGGGCTGCAGCCCCGCAGTCCAGGGTGATGACGATCTCGGCGCCCTGGTCCTTCAGGGAGCGGAAGACCACCGGATTGGGGCCATAGCCCTCCTTGACCCGGTCGGGGATGTAGATCGGAACCTCCTGGCCCATGGCCCGCATCCAGCGCACCACCTGGGCGGCGCTGGCCGCACCGTCGACGTCGTAGTCGGCAAAGACGACCATGGAGCGCCCGCGCTCCAGGGCGTCGACCAGGATCTCTGCCGCCCTGTCCATGTCACGGAAGGAAGATGGGTCGGGAAACTGGGCCTTGAGCGTGGGGTTGAGAAAGACCTCCCCGTCATCAGGACCGACCCCGCGGGATGCCAGGGCACGGGCCAGGGGCTCGCTGAGGCCCAGGGCGTTCTGGTGCCGGCGCACGAGTTCCGGAGCCGCAGCCCGCGCCGCCCAGGCCCGCCCGCTGACCGAGCGGCCGACCCCGAGAAAGGGACCTTCCGCCAGGCTCATCAATGTCAGGCCGGACGCCGGAGGCGGACTTCGCGGACCGTCTGGGTGGACGAGACCATGACCAGGCTATGGGTCACGATCTGCCCACCCTCCCGACGGACGCCATCCAGCAGGGCGCCCTTGGTCACGCCCGTGGCGGCGAAGATGGCGTCTGCCCGGACCATCTCATGCAGATCGTACTTCTTGTCGAAGTCGGTGATGCCCACCCGCCGGGCCCGTTCCTTTTCGTCAGCGTTCCGAAAAACCAGCCGGCCCTGAAACTGGCCGCCGACGCACTTCAGCGCGGCGCAGGCCAGGACCCCCTCCGGGGCCCCACCCTGGCCGACATAGAGGTCGATGCCCGTTGCCGGGTCGGCGGTATGCATGACCCCTGCGACGTCGCCATCGGTGATCAGGCTCACCCGGGCTCCCACGGAGCGGATCGAGGCAATGATCTCGGCGTGCCGCGGCCGGTCGAGGACGCAGACGGTGATCTCCTCTGCCGCCACACCCTTGGCCGCGGCAAGGGCCCGCACATTGTCCGCAGGTGACCGGTCGAGGTCGATCACGCCGGCGGGGAAACCCGGCCCGCAGGCGATCTTGTCCATGTAGGTGTCCGGCGCGTTCAGCAGGGTGCCCTTGGGGGCCCAGGCCATCACCGCCAGGGCGTTGGCCATGGCCTTTGCGGTCAGGGTCGTGCCTTCCAGCGGGTCCAGGGCGATATCGATGGCGACACCGCCCCGGCCGACCTTCTCGCCGATGTAAAGCATGGGGGCCTCGTCCCGCTCCCCCTCGCCGATGACGATTTCGCCGTCGATGGCCAGGGCGTTCAGGGCCGTGCGCATGGCGTCCACGGCCGCCTGGTCGGCGGCCTTCTCATCCCCCCGCCCAGCCAGGGTAGAGGCGGCAATGGCGGCGATCTCCGTAACGCGGACCGCGTCCAGGACAAGGCTGCTGTCCAGCTGCTCAGTGATCATCAAGGGTCTCCGGACGGCGTAAGAGCCGCATTTATCTTCGATTCTCAGATGCTTGCGATGTGCAGCAGACGGGGGGGCTCAAGAACCGCGGGCAGCCGGCCGATCCGGTCCACCGCAGCGGCAAGCACAGCCTCGGCCACGGCATGGGTCGTCATGACAATGGGAACGCCAGGCGTTTCACCGGGCGGCTTCTGCAGAAAGCTCTCAATGGAGACACCTGCTTCAGCCAGCTCCTCCGAAACGGACGCCAGGACACCGGGTTCATCCCGCACCATGACCCGGATATAGCCCCGCCCCACCGCCGCCGCTCCCGCAGAGGGTGCACAGGGCCGCAGGCTTGCGGCGGGCGCCTGGAAGACGGGCCTCCGGGCACCGGCCATGACGTCAGCAATGTCGGCCGCGACCGCCGCCGCCGTCGGACCCGCCCCGGCGCCGGGCCCCTGAAGGAAGATACGTCCGATGCGGTCACCCTCGATGAACAGGGCGTTGAGGGCACCGTCCGCCTGGGCGATGGGATGGGTCTTGCGCACCAGGAAGGGCCGCACCTGGACCCGGGCACCCTCCCCTGCCCGCTCGGCAGAGGCGATCAGCTTGATCCGGTAGCCGAGGTCGCCTGCAAGCCGGATATCCAGGAGATCGACGCCGGTGATCCCCTCCACCTCGGCCGCTGTGAAGTTGGGAGACCCGCCGAAGGCCAGGGCCGCCAGTATGGTGATCTTGTGGGCGGCGTCGAAGCCTCCGACGTCCATGGTCGGGTCCGCCTCGGCATAGCCCAGCCTCTGGGCATCTGCGAGGACGTCGGAAAAGGCTGACCCCGAGGTTTCCATCTCGGTCAGGATGTAGTTGCACGTGCCATTGAGGATGCCCGACAGGCTGCGGATCTCCTCGCCCACCAGGGCCTCGCGGACGGTCTTGACCGCCGGAACACCGCCCATGACCGCCGCCTCGAACAGCAGGGGAACGCCCCTGGTCTCAGCGAGTACCGCCAGAGCCGCACCGTGTTCCGCAATGAGCGCCTTGTTCGCGGTTACGACCGCCTTGCCGGCCCCCAGGGCCGCCTCGACGGCAGCCTTTGCCGGACCGTCCGAGCCGCCAATGAGTTCCACGAAGATATCCGTATCCGGGGACTGGGCCAGGGCCACGGGGTCGTCGAACCAGGCAAGATGGGAAATGTCCACGGCCCGCGGGCGCGACCTGGACCGCGCAGAGACACCGGTGACCACGACCCTTCCCCCCGCCGGGGCAAAGTCCGGTCGTAAGGCGAGGAAGTCCAGAAGGCCGCCGCCGACGGTCCCAAGGCCCGCGACGCCGACGCGCCAGGTCCGTCCGTCCTGAGGTTTGGTCACGGGTTCGATCCTGAGTTATGGGCCCGGCCGAGGATGTCCTCGGCGTTCGCTAGGAAACGCCGCACATTGCGCGCGGCCTGGCGGATGCGGTTCTCGTTCTCGACAAGGCCGATGCGCACAAAGCCCTCGCCGTTCTCTCCGAAGGCGACGCCAGGCGCCACGGCGACGCCGGCCTCCTCGATGAGCAGCTTGGAGAACAGCATGGACCCAGCCGAACGGTAGGCCTCCGGCAGGGGCGCCCAGGCGAACATGGAGGCTGGCGGGGCGGGAATGTCCCAGCCCGCCCGCTTCATCGACTCCACCAGGGTGTCCCGCCGGCCCTTGTAGATGGCGCGGATCTCGTCGACGCAGTCCTGCGGTCCGTTGAGGGCAGCGGCGGCGGCCACCTGGATGGGGGTATAGGCACCGTAGTCGAGGTAGGACTTCACCCTGGCGAGGGCCGCGCAGATCCGGGCATTACCCACCACCATCCCGACCCGCCAGCCGGCCATGGCGTAGGTCTTGGACAGGGAGTTCACCTCGACCGCTATCTCCTTGGCACCTGGGACCTGGAGCACCGACGGCGGTGGATTGTCGTCGAAGTAGATTTCTGAATAGGCGATGTCCGAAAGCACCAGCATGTCGTGCCGGCGGGCCAGGGCCACGGCTTCCTTGTAGAAGTCGAGGTCCACCCACTGCGCTGTCGGGTTGGACGGGTAGGACAGGATCAGAACGGAGGGCGGTGGCGCCGAATGCTTCACAGCCCGGCTGATGCCGGCGAGGTATTCCTCGGGCGACAGGGCCGGGACATGGCGGATGACGCCCCCCGCCATGATGAAGCCGTAGGCGTGGATGGGATAGGCGGGGTTGGGGCAGATGATCACGTCGCCGGGCGCTGTCAGGGCCTGTGCGAGGTTCGCAAAGCCCTCTTTGGAGCCCAATGTGGCGATGACCTCGGAGTCCGGATCGAGTTCCACCCCGAAGCGGCGCTCGTAATAGCCGGCCATGGCGCGGCGAAGCCCGATGATGCCCTTCGAGGCGGAGTAACGGCCGGCCTTGGGATCGCGGGCGGTCTCGACCAGTTTGTCGACGATATGCTTGGGCGTCGGCATGTCGGGATTGCCCATCCCGAAGTCGATTATGTCCACGCCCTCGCCGCGCAGGCGGGCCTTGATGCGGTTCACCTCCTCGAAGACGTAGGGCGGGAGGCGGCGGATTCGATGAAACTCGGGTGTCATGTTTGCTCTGGCCGCACTCAGGACGGCAAATTGGGAGCCTTTCCGGGCTTGGCATAACCTCCGCTCTGAAGGCCGCCAAGCGGTTTGAAGTCCTGGCCCCCGCTGGCCCTATCGAGGGGGCGGCGGGGGCGGTGTAGCTCGCTTGCGCATGTCGCGTGCAAAGGCGTCGGCCGCAGCGGTCGCCGACACCGACGGTGCGGCGGGTCCGCTCGCCAAAGAAGTCTCAGCCGCGAAGGCATCGGTCTGGCGAAGCGTCCATGTGTCCTCCGCGCCATCCCTCTCAAGAGCCGCGCCCTCCGCCAGTACCTCGCCAGCCGCCCGGCCCCAGGACGCCAGCGGGCGCTCGTCTACGGGCAGGACGGGAATATCGGTGAAACGGGGATAGGACTTCGCCCCTTCCGCCAGAGCCTGGGATGCCGTTGTCGCGGCTGAGGGCGGCGGACCTGCCGCCGGCCCGGATGCACAACCGACCAACAGCAAAGCCAGCGCGAGTGGTGCCCCAAATAGGCCTCGGACGGGAATCGAAGGGTGCGGCGGGAAGGAGTTCATGATTACCCCGGTCTTATGGCATGATCGCCCTCTTAGAAAGCCCGGGAACCCCCCTGTGGGGAGATGGAGGCGGGAACATGGCCAGCAAGGACACCAAGGATCCGAAGGGCGGCGCGTCCCCGCGCCGGAGCCCGCCGAAGCGCAAGCCCGCCGCCAAGGCAAAGGCCCCCGCGCCCCAACAACCCGCCGCGGCTCCGGAGGCTCCGCCTGTCCTGGGACAGGGCGCCGAGCTCGCCGCTGCTTTCACTGCCGCAGCAGGCCCCGCCGGGCTTGAGGCGATCGAGGCGCTGTCCCGTAACCTCGCAAGGGCCGCCATGACCGCCCAGGGTGCCATTGCCGAGTCCGCCCTCCGGCAGGCGGACAAGGCCCCTGGGATTGAAGCAGATCCCTTCCATGTGGGTCCTTCGATGGCCAAGGTGATGTCCAGCCTTGCCGGGCAGCCCGATGCCGTGTTGCAGGCCCAGGGCGACCTCTGGAAGCGCTATGCTGAGCTCTGGCACTTCGCCGCTCGCCGCGCCATGGGCGAGGCCGCCGAGCCGGTGGCGATCCCTGGGAAGGGGGACAAGCGGTTCAACGCACCCGACTGGACCGATAACCCCGTCTTCGACGTCATCAAGCAGTCCTACCTGATCACCTCCGACTGGATGAACGGTCTCGTCGCCCGCGCTGGCGACGTGGACCCGATGAGCCGGCGTCGGGTGGAATTTTTCACCCGGATGCTGACGGACGCCCTGTCACCCTCAAACTTCCTGGCCTCAAACCCTGAAGCCCTGAGGGAAGTCATGTCGAGCCAGGGCCAGAGCCTTGTCCGGGGCATGGAGAACTTCGCGGCCGACCTCGCCCGGGGCGGCGGCCAGCTGGCCATCAGCCAGACCGACTATGAGCAGTTCGAGATCGGCGTGAACGTGGCCACGGCACCCGGAAAGGTGGTCTTCCAGAACGAGATCATCCAGCTGATCCAGTTCACCCCGACCACCGAGACGGTCCATGAGATCCCGCTCGTCATCTTCCCGCCGTGGATCAACAAGTTCTACATCCTCGACCTGAGGCCAGAGAACTCCATGATCCGCTGGCTGACCGCCCAGGGGTTCACGGTCTTCGTCGCCTCCTGGGTCAATCCGGACGGAAGGCTCGCCGACCGGACCTTCGAGGACTACATGCAGCTGGGCATCTACGAGGGCACGGCCGCTGCCATGAAGCAGGCTGGCGTCGACCGGGTAAACACTGTTGGTTACTGCATCGGCGGGACCCTGCTTTCGTCGACCCTGGCGCACATGGCCGCCAAGGGGGACAACCGGATCGCCTCCGCGACCTTCTTCGCCGCCCAGCAGGACTTCTCCGAAGCCGGCGACCTCCTCCTGTTCACCAGCGAGGAATGGCTGTCTGACCTCGAGAAGCAGATGGAGGCTGGCGGCGGGGTCCTGGCTGGCCAGACCATGGCCGACACCTTCAACATGCTCCGCTCGAACGACCTGATCTGGTCTTTCTTCGTCAGCAATTATCTGCTGGGCAAGGAGCCCAAGCCCTTCGACCTTCTGTTCTGGAACTCGGACCAGACACGGATGCCCAGGACCCTTCACCTCTACTACCTGCGCCGGTTCTACGGGGACAACGCCCTGGCCCGGGGGGAGCTGGAACTGGATGGCGTGAAGCTCGACCTGGGGCAGGTCAAGACCCCGGTCTACGTCCAGTCCTCAAAGGAGGACCATATCGCTCCGGCACGTTCGGTCTACCGGGGCGCGCGCCTCTTTGGTGGGCCAACCACCTTCACCCTTTCCGGGTCCGGGCACATCGCCGGCGTGATCAACGCGCCGGTTGCGAAGAAGTACCAGCACTGGACCCATGACACCCTGCCCGACAGCCTTGAGGCCTGGCAGGCCGGAGCGGTCGAGACGCCGGGTTCCTGGTGGCCACACTGGGCCGAATGGCTGAAGTCCCGCTCGGGGGGCCAGGTCCCCGCCCGGGATCCCGCCGCCGGGCCCCTTCCCGCCCTCGAGGACGCCCCTGGAAGCTACGTCAAGGTCACGTCCTGAGGCGCAGCAGGGCCAGTCGTGCACTGGCCGCCAGGGCCCCGATGGGAAGCGTCAGGCTCACCATCCAGGGTGAGAGTGGAGACGGCCCCTTCTCGAGACCGAACCCCATGAGGCGCAGGCTGTAGGGCAGGAAGCCCGTGATCCCGGAGGTCCAGTCCATCCACAGGGTCCCCATGCCGGCAATGCAGGCCAGGGCCCAGAACAGGCGGCCGCCCAGGACCGGTGCCCGCAAGACCCTCACGACTGTCCAGAGCATGAAGGTCGGGGTCGCCACCGCCAGCGCCAGGAAGAGCCACTGGCCCGATGTCCGGCCCGGTGCCCAGAAGGCTTGGGCTGCCTCGTCCGGCTTGGTCACCTCGGTGTAGGACATGGCCAGGGCCTTGTAGACCC
>CAIWHQ010000037.1 GCA_903912465.1 uncultured Alphaproteobacteria bacterium
CCGCCGCCCTCCAGGGGGCGTGCGGTCAACCTGAGGGCCCGCCGGCGGCCACCCAGGCTCACCCAACGCACCAGGTCCCGGCTCTGGGCCAGGTTGGCGGCTTCGATGGCCAGGGCGTCGGCAGCAGGGTCCAGGTTGAGGCCTCTTTCGGCTGCCAATTCCACGTCGGCGGCGCCGACGGCCTCGAGCCAGGCCGAGTTGGCCCAGACCGGCCGTCCGTCGGCGCTGGCAATCCAGGCCGGCCCGCTGCGGGCGTTGAGGAAGGCTGCGAACCGGGGGGAGGGCGGCAGTCCCCGGGCCCCCGCCGCCCCAGCAGAGAGGCGAAGCCAGGCCAGGGCCCCGGCGGCGCGGCCCTCCACCGTCACGACCCCCGAGGGCCCGCGCACCTCAAAGCCGCAGCTCTCGCCGCGCTCGAACAGGGCGCGAAGGCGCAGGGCGTGGTCGGGGTCGGCCCGCATCAGGGCCGCCACCACAGCCTGGGGTTCCGCCCCGGTGCCCAGGGCGATGGCGCAGGCGGCGAGGCTCTCGTCTCCGGAGGCCAGGAAGGCACGACCGTCCTCGACGGCCAGCAGGGCGGAGTCGAAGGCCTCGGCCGAAGCCTGGGCCGCCTCGGCGCCGGCCTTCAGGGTTTCGATCTCCCCCTCCAGGGACGCGATCCTCTGGTCCGCGCGGCGCCGGACGCCCAATGTCCAGACGCCGGAGCACAGCGCCAGAAGGACGGCGCCGGCTGTGGCGGACAGGATCAGGCCATCACCGGTCATGGGCGGGATCACAGCTTTACGCCCGGCAGGGGCGAATCATTCTCCCACCATAGGCCGAAGCCTGATTCTGGGCGATGATGCGTCCATGGCGATCCTGCTCTACCCCCTGGCGAATGATGGCGAGTCCGCCCTTGGCATGCCCAGGGGCCACGCCGCCCGGGCCCGCGAGGCCGAGGCCCTGGCGGGGGAGGCGGTGGTCTTCACTTCCGAGCGGGTCGGTCCGCCCTGCCCGACCCGGGAGGCGGCCCTTGAACTCCTGGCACGGCTCAGCGCCGGGGCGCCT
Organism: uncultured Alphaproteobacteria bacterium; assembly: GCA_903912465.1. Classification (GTDB taxonomy): domain Bacteria; phylum Pseudomonadota; class Alphaproteobacteria; order Caulobacterales; family Caulobacteraceae; genus Phenylobacterium. The sequence continues at coordinate 1,045 of CAIWHQ010000037.1, forward strand.
TCGCCGCCCGATCCCGCCGTGGTGCGGGTGGTGGAGGTCTTTGAAGGTGCGCGGCCACCGCCCCCGGCAAGGCCCCTGGCCGAGGGCGAGCGCCGCTGGCCCGCGCCGCCGCCGCCGCCGCCTACGGTCTGGCGGCTCCAGGTGGATTTCTGGCGTCCGGTCTCCCGTGCGCCGGCCCATCTCCAGGCCCAGGCCCGGCATGTCCGCCGCCGCGGCAATGTGGAAATCTCCGGGGACGACCTCAACGCCTTCTCCCGGCAGCCCCTGCGACCGGTGCGACCCCAGCAGCCCCTCGACATTGGCCTCTTCGAGGTCCGCGCGCCCGAGGACCCCGACCGGGTGATCGCCGATGAGTGACGAGGACAGAGCCCCGGGCCTCGCCCCCTCCCTTGAGGACATCGCCCGCCTTGCGGAGGCGGCCTTTGCCGATCTCCCGGAGGCCTTCCGGCGGCTGACGGGGGAAGTGCTCTTCCGGGTGGACGACTTCCCGGATGAGGAGGTCCTGGACGCCCTGAGCATCCAGGATCCCTTCGAGTTGACGGGCCTCTACCAGGGCGTGGACCTCGCCCAGCGGTCGATCCTGGGTCCCGCCCCGGAGTCGTCGTGGATCTTCCTCTTCCGGCGTCCCCTGCTCGACGAGTGGGCAGACCGGGGAGACGTCACCCTCGCGGAACTCGTCAGCCACGTGCTGGTCCATGAGATCGGCCATCATTTCGGACTGTCCGACGAACAGATCGACCTCATCGAGGCGCGGTGACGGCGGGCATCTTCTCCACCCTGCGGATTCCGGTTAAAGGGCCCCCATGAAAGGCTCCCAACCCTTCCGGTCCCTTCGCGGTGCCCTGATTGCGGCGGCCGTGTTCGCCGGACCCGTGCCCGCCCTCGCGGCCGACATCCGTCCGCCGACCCAGAAGATCGAGGTCGGGCGCATAGCCGGGCGCTGGTACGAAGTCGCCCGTCTTCCCAACAAGATCCAGAAGGACTGCCAGGGCGGGACCTCGGACTGGTCGCGTACCGCGACGGGCTATTCGGTCATCCAGACCTGCCACCGCGGGACGCTTGCCGCGCCACCCACCCAGTGGAAGGCCCAGGCCAGGATCTCCAATCCCCCCACCGATGGACGAATTCGACTGAGCTATTTTGGCGGCGTCCTGAATGTGGAGTACTGGGTCCTCGAGAGCCGGGCCGACCAGGGCTGGCTGCTACTGGGCACTCCCAATGGCCGCCATCTCTGGCTCATGGCCCAAAAACCCATCCTGACCGCTGCGGCCCGGACCCAGGCCATCAGCCGTATCCGCCAACTGGGCTATGACGTTGCCGCCCTTGAGTTCCCCCTCCCAGCCCATCACTGATCCCGCCGCCGGGACGCGGCCAGAAGTCACCGCGGCGGTGACCCGGGGCGCCGTGCGCGCCCTCAGGGGCCTGGGGTATGTCGCCCTCGCCGAGGTCACCCTGCCCAATGCGCGCCGGGCGGACCTGATGGCGATTTCGCCGCGCGGCGAACTGTTCATCGCCGAGGTCAAGTCGTCGATCGAGGACTACCGGGTGGACCGGAAGTGGAGGGACTACCTGGACTTCTGCGACCGTTTCGCCTTCGCCGTGGCGCCGGAATTCCCCCAGCACGTCCTGCCTGACGACCCGGGTCTGCTGGTCTGCGACGGGTTCGGCGGCGTCCTGGTCCGGGAGGCGACGCTCTCGCCCCTCGCCGGGGGGCGGCGCAAGGCGCTGACCATCGCCTTCGCCCGCCTGGCTGCCCTGCGCGCCGGGGGCGTGCTGGCTGTCGACCTCGAGGTCTGAGGCCGAGGCTTCAGGCCGCGGGTCTAGCGCGGCGCCCGCTTGGCCAGGATCCGCTGCAGGGTCCGCCGGTGAAGCCCCAGCCTGCGCGCCGTCTCCGAGACATTGCGGCCACAGAACTCGTAGACCCTGTGGATGTGTTCCCAGCGCGCCCGGTCGGCCGTCATCGGCCGCAGGACCAGGCCACCGGGAGGTGTCTGCCCCAGCAAGGCCAAGGCCAGGTCATCCGGATCCGCCGGCTTCGTCAGGTAGTCAGCCGCCCCGAGCCGGATGGCGGCGACGGCGCTCGCAATGGCACCGAAGGCGGTGAGCACCACCGCCCGGGCGTCAGGTCGCCGGCCCAGAAGGTCCTCGATCAGGGACAGACCGGTTCCATCGACCAACCGCATTTCCAGCACGGCGAAGCCTGGCGCACGCGCCTCAATGAGGGTCGACGCCTCGGCCAGGCTGCCCGCGCAGGTCACCTGGAAGCCGCGCGCCTCCAGCCCCCTGGCCATGCGCAGGGCGTGAAGCGCGTCGTCATCCACCAGGAGAAGGTCGCCCCGGACCTCCGGCGGCTCGGCTTCTGCGGTGTCGGTAGTACTCATGAGCGCCGCTCGCAGGACCAGACCTTGGTGAATCCTCGCAATTCGCCTTCCCCGGCGCAAGTCGCCTCACGCCGCCAGATCCTGTTCCGATAAGTGGGAACCGGTTATCGGATCGAGACAGGATCTAACTCTATGGGCTTGGAGCCTGCTCCGGGCGCTGGAAGCGTCGGGGCTTTCCCTGTAGTCCGGGGCTCACCCTGAAGACGGAAGGTCCAGCATGTCACTGAAGTGGATCCTGCGCGGGATGGTCGCCATCCTCGCCGTGGCGGCACTGACCCTCCTGGCGGTACAGATCGGCGCGCGTCGGCCACCGGCGCCCGCGATGGCGCAGGGGGGGCCAGGCGGTCCCTTCACCCTGGTGGATACCTCTGGCAGACCCTTCACCCAGGAGGACCTCAAGGGTGGCTGGAACATCATCTTCTTCGGATTCACCTTCTGTCCGGACGTCTGCCCGACGACCCTGGACACCCTGGGCCGGACCCTCGACCTCCTGGGCAGGGACAAGGACAAGGTCAGGATCATCTTCGTCTCGGTGGACCCCGGGCGCGATACCCCGGAGAAGGTGGGTGCCTACCTCGCGAACCCGGCCTTCCCCAAGGGGGTTATCGGCCTGACCGGGACGCCCGAACAGGTCGCGGTTGTCGCCCGCGCCTACAAGGTCTTTTACCAGAAGGAAGGCGAGGGCGACGCCTACCTGATCAACCATTCCTCGATCAGCTATCTCATGGATCCATCCGGGCGGTTTGCCCGGGTCCTGCCCTACGGCATGTCGCCCGAGGACCTCGCGGGCCAGATTCGCGACGCCATGAAGCGGGGCTAGATCCTGTTCCCACAAGCGGGGACCGGTTATCGGATCCAAACAGGCTCTAGTGAGGCAAGGCTGGACATCTGCGCCGCATAGGCGTGTTATGCTGCGTTGCAACATCAGCGGCGGACCATGCTCTACACCCTCTACGAAGCCGGATACTACGCTGCCGCGCCCTTCCGGGCGGCCGCCCGCGCCACCCGGGCCTACTGGAACTCGCCGCTCAACCCTGCCCGGGAGACCCCTTTGGGGCGTCGGGTCTTCGCGTCTGCGGACCTCTTTTCCAACCTCACCCGCCGCTATGGCCGGCCCGAGTGGGGGATCGACAGCGTCCGGATCGGCGAGGTCGACGTCCAGGTCCGGCAGGTACAGGTCTGGGCCGACCCCTGGGTCCGCTTGACCCACTTCGCCCGCGACCCCCTGGATCTTCGCCGGGCTGGACGGACGGCGGCCGAGCCCGCAGTGCTGATCGTGGCACCGCTCTCCGGCCACTATGCGACCCTGCTCCGGGATACGGTCCAGACCTTCCTGCAGGGCCATGAGGTCTTCATCACCGAA
>CAIWHQ010000038.1 GCA_903912465.1 uncultured Alphaproteobacteria bacterium
CGTCCATGACTGGGCCAATCGCGAGAACACCCTGCGCAGCTGGGACCTGGTCGGGCGCTATGTGATCCCCGAGATCAACGGCCTGCTGGATGGCTACCGGGACTCCCGGGACTTCGTGATCGAGAACCGCGAGTGGTTCGACCGCGCCGGCCAGGCGGTGATGAGCAAGATCATGTCGCACGAGGGCGCTGCGGCGGCCCTGAAGGCCGGCATGGAGGCGGGCGTGGCCATGCGCTCGCCCAACGCCCCCGATCTGAACGAGGCCGCCAAGGAGCTGAAATAGGGGCGGCTAGAGTCTCTGTACCGTCACCGGTGCGTCCCGGACCTCACCGGTCGCGGGCCCGTCGTCGAGCAGGTCTTCGGGGCCCTTCGCCAGGCGGGCCGCCAGCTCCCCCACCGAGGATCCCAGCACCGCCTCGGGAGCGCCGCCCTCCACCAGGCCGGCGGCGAAGAGGGCGGCCAGGAGGTCGCCGGTTCCCTTCGGCACCCGCTCAAGGCGCGGGTGGGTTGCCAGCCAGGCGTCCGTCGCATTGGCCCAGAGAACGCCGGTCTTCGACCCTGCCGGGACCGAAGAGACCAGGACCGGCCGGCCCAGGCTGCGGGCAGCGGCGAGGGCCCCTGCGGCATCGGCAATCCGCATTCCCGTGAGGCGTTCCAGCTCCCAGGCGTTGGGTGCCAGCAGGCTGGCACGTGGCACCAACTCCCGGGGAAGGGCCTCGGCGGCGGCTTGCGCGACATAGAGCCCACGGTCCTCGTCGCCGAGGATGGGGTCCACCAGGCGCAGGGCCTCCGGACGGCGCGCTGCCACATGGTCCAGGAGGCTGGCTGCAGCCATCACCTGCCCTGGCGAGGCGAAGTAGCCGGTGATGACCAGGTCCGCCCGGTCTGCCAGGCCTGAGGCGATCAGCCCTTCCACCTGGCCGGCGAAGACGGCGTCGGACACGGCTCCGCCCCCCGGCGGCCCGAGGCCCGGATGGCGACCGAAGAGGACGGTGGGAAGGAGGGCTGTGCGAAAGCCCAGGCGGGTGAGGACTGCACTCTGCAGGCCGCCACCGACCCCCGAGCCGGCCACGTGGCTGGACAGGATCAGGGCGACCGGCACGGGTGCGGTCCGCGCCGGCGTCTAGTAGCGGTAGTGCTCGGGCTTGAAGGGCCCGGCGACCGGAACGTTGATGTAGGCGGCCTGGTCTGAGGTCAGCTGGGTCAGCTTCGCGCCCAGCTTTTCCAGGTGCAGCATGGCCACCTTCTCGTCCAGGTGCTTGGGCAGGGTGTAGACCTGCTTGCCGTAGGCCGCGCCGTTGGTCCACAGCTCGAGCTGGGCCAGGGTCTGGTTGGTGAAGGAGGCGCTCATCACGAAGCTGGGGTGGCCCGTGGCGTTGCCCAGGTTCACCAGCCGGCCCTCGGACAGGACGATGATCTTCTTGCCGTCCGGGAACTCCACGTGGTGGACCTGGTCCTTGATCTTGTCCCAGCGGTAGTTGCGCAGGCCGGCGATCTGGATCTCGGAATCGAAGTGGCCAATGTTGGCGACAATGGCGTTGTTCTTCATCCGCCGCATGTGGTCGACGGTCAGGACGTCCTTGTTGCCGGTCGCGGTGACGAAGATGTCGCCCTTGTCCGCCACGTCGTCCATGGTCTGGACCTCGTAGCCCTCCATGGCCGCCTGCAGGGCGCAGATCGGGTCGATCTCGGTGACGATGACCCGGGCGCCGCCGTTGCGCAGGCTGGCCGCAGAGCCCTTGCCCACGTCGCCATAGCCCAGGACCACGGCGACCTTGCCCGAGAGCATGACATCCGTGCCCCGGCGGATCGCGTCCACCAGGCTCTCGCGGCAGCCGTAGAGGTTATCGAACTTGGACTTGGTGACGCTGTCATTGACGTTGATGGCGGGGAAGGGCAGTTCGCCGCGTTCGGCCATCTGGTAAAGGCGGTGGACCCCCGTGGTGGTCTCCTCGGAGACGCCGCCGATGGCGTTGCGGATGGCGGTGTAGAAGCCAGGCTTTTCCTTCAGGTAGCGCTTCATCACTGCGTAGAGGGCTTCCTCCTCCTCGTTTTCCGGGTTGTCGAGGACCGAGGCGTCCGCTTCAGCCTTGGGCCCGAGCACGCAGAGCAGGGTGGCGTCGCCGCCATCGTCGAGGATGAGGTTGGGATAGCCGCCGTCCGCCCACTCGAAGATGCGGTGGGCGTAGTCCCAGTACTCCATCAGGGTCTCGCCCTTGGTGGCGAAGACGGGCGTGCCGGCGTCGGCGATGGCCGCTGCGGCGTGGTCCTGGGTGGAGAAGATGTTGCAGGAGGCCCAGCGCACCTCGGCGCCCAGGGCCTCGAGGGTCTGGATCAGGACCGCCGTCTGGATGGTCATGTGCAGGGAGCCGGCAATGCGGGCGCCCTTGAGAGGTTGGGCGGCCCCGAACTCGGCGCGGACGGCCATCAGGCCGGGCATCTCGGTCTCGGCAATCGCAATTTCCTTGCGGCCGAACTCGGCCAGGGAAATATCCTTCACCACATAGTCGGTCATGTCGGGATTCCTGTCGCGCGGGCCGTCGCCGCCTGCAGGGTCCTATACCCCCGGCTGAGCCCGGTCGCAACCGGGACATAAAGACTTCTTTATGTGAACTGCGGTGCGGGTCCGTTCACCAGCTGGTCGACAGCCTTCAGGGCCCGCCTCGCGTCGCCCCGGCGGCGGAGACCCGACACGAGCTTTCTCGCCGCCCTCCGACCCTCGGCGTCGAGGTCCAGCCGGGAAAGAATGCCCTCCGCCATTCCCGCGTCATTGAGCAGGCCGAGTGCGTCCTGGGCCTTCCTGAGCCCGGCCTCGAAACCCGGGGCGGCCCGTCGCCAGTCCGGGGCCTCGAAGGCGGCGAGGGCATAGCGGAAGGCCTTGATGCGCAGGCGCAGGGCATGGAGATCCTCCGGCCCCAGGGTGTCCGCCGCCTGGCCCTCCCGGCGGATGCGCCGCCAGCGGCGTTCCAGGTCAGTGCCCAGGCCCTCCGAGGCGTCCACGGCGTTCCGGGCCAGGCCAGGCCAGTCACCTGTCTCGGTCAGTATGAGTGCTTCCAGCAGGGTCAGCCGCGCAGGCGCTGCCGCCAGGTTGGCGGACAGGCCGGCGGCGGCCCGGTGCCGGGCTTCCGAAAGGGCGGCATCGAGGGCCGGACCGGCTGGGCCCATGGCCATCAGGACGTCCAGTTCCCGCACCTCGCCGCAGGCCCGGGACAGGTCGCGCAGCCCGGCGCGGACCGTCGCCGCCGAGGCCTCGTCCAGTCGCCTGCGGAAAACCAATGTCAGGCTCCGCAGCCGCCGCAGGGCGACGCGCATCTGGTGGACCGCCTCGGCGGAGGGGTCGTTCGCTGTATTCCGGGTCCGGCCCGCCACTTCGGCCAGGCTTCCGAGCAGGGCCAGCCGCAGGGCCTCGCCCGTTGTGATCCCCCCGGCCAGGGCGACCTGTGCGGCGCGGGGCCAGGGCCGGTCCGCCGCCAGGTCCGCGCCCCTGGCGGACTTGGTGCGGAGCGAGAGGGTCAGGGGCAGTTCAGCCACAAGGCGCCGCGCGAGGGTGAGAAGGTCCGCGCGGTCGCCCTCCAGGAGCTCCAGTTCAACCTCGCAGACCCCCGCCCTGCGGTCCCCCGCCCGGATCTCGCCCTCGTCAAAGGCTGCCTCGATCCGGGAGGTGCCGGCCTCGACCACGCCGCTGCGCCGGCGCACATGCACGGAGAATCGCGGCGCGAGCGGGTCCGGGCTGTTGGCGGCGAGCCCCAGCCCGGCGAACTCTGGCCCGGCGAACTCTGGCCCCGCGAACTCTGGCCCCGCGAACTCTGGCCAGGAGAGGTCCAGGTGTCCGGGGCTAACCTCGGCCTCAACCTCACCCCGGGCCAGGCCCTGTCCGGACTTCAGGGTCTGGACCGTGCGGCCGGATGCCTCGGTGCGCAGGCGCAGGGA
>CAIWHQ010000039.1 GCA_903912465.1 uncultured Alphaproteobacteria bacterium
ACCACGGCGGCGCCGACGAGGGTCCAGACGGTGGGGACCTCGGCGAACAGGAAGAAGCCGACGGCGGCGGCGAAGACCAGGCGGATGTAGTCCACCGGCGCCAGGGCGGCGGCGTCACCTGCGGCCATGCCCCGGATGTAGAAGGCCTGGGTCGCGGTGCCCATGATCCCCATCACGGACAGCAGGGCGAGGTCCACGGGCTCGGGCCAGCGCCAGGACAAGAGGGCGCCCGGGATGGAGAAGACCATCCCGAGCGTCGCCGCCCAGACCAGGAGGATCATCGGGGCATGATCCCGGGTCAGCACCTTCATGCCGGTGACCGTCAGGGCGAAGAGGAAGGACGAGGCCAGCATGGCCAGGGCCGGCAGGCCCAGGGCGAAGTGCCCGTCGGCACCGGGACGGACCATGATCAGCACGCCGGCGAAACCCGCCAGGGCGGCGAAGATGCGCAGGGGCCCGATCCGCTCGCCCACCACGAAGGCAGCCAGGGGTACCAGCCAGAGACTGCGGGTGAAGGACAGGGCGTTGGCGTCCGCCAGGGGCATGTTCTGGAAGGCGTAGAAGGACAGCATGGTGCCCAGGGTCCCCGCCGCGGCCCGGAAGATCAGCAGGTCGGGCCGGCTGGTGGCGAAGGCCGCCGACCGGTGACGAAGGATGATCGGCAGCAGGATCACGAAGCCCGCCGCCTGTCGGTAGAAGGTCTGCAGCCCCGGCGAATAGCCCGCGCCAAGGAACTTGATGAGGGTCGACATGACCGTGAAGGCCAGGGCCGACGCCGTCATCCACAGGGCGCCCCGGATGTTGGGGGGCAACCCGGCGAAGGCGGCTGCGGCGCGGTTCAACCCTGGCCGGAGCCCGGAGCCATCTGCATGAGGGACTCCCCGAAGATCGCCGCAAACGGGGACCCGGCCTCGGGGTCCCAGCTGTGCCGCGAGCCCACCGTGATGCCGCCATCCACCACCAGGTGGGTCCCGGTCACGAAGGCCGAGGCGTCAGAGGCCAGGTAGAGGGCGGCCTGGGCGATGTCCTGGGGCAGGCCGGGCTTCTTCACCGGCTGGGCGATCTGGGCGTTCTGGGCCACCAGGGCGGCCATCTGGTCGGCGGCGTCCCGGGTCATGCCCATGGTGGCGCCGAAGATGGAGGTGGCGATCAGGCCGGGGCAGATGGCGTTGACCCGGATACCCTGGGGCGAGAGCTGGGCGGCGGCACAGCGGCTCATGTGGACCACTCCGGCCTTGGCCGTGGAATAGGCGATCGGGCCCCAGCCCGCCTGCAGGCCGGCGATGGAGGCGGTGTTGATGATCGATCCGCCGCCCCGCTTCAGCATGGCGGGAACCGCATGCTTCATGCCCAGGGCCGGGCCCCGGACCAGGATGTCGAAGATCCAGTTCCAGCCGTCGGCGGTGACCTCGGTGATGGCCCCCATCCGGTCCGAGATGCCGGCGTTGTTGAACTGGATGTCGAGGCCGCCGAAGGCGCTCTCGGCCAGGGCCACGGCCGCGACGATGTCCGCCTCGGCGGTCACGTCGCAGCGGGCATAGCGCACGGCGTCCGGGAACCGGCGCTCAAGCATGGCGCCCTTCTCGTCCTGGACGTCGGCGGCGATCACCTTCGCTCCCTCCGAGATGAAGAGTTCCAGGGTTCCCAGGCCGATGCCCGAGGCCGCCCCCGTGATCATCGCCACCTTGCCTTCAAGCCTTCCGGCCATGTCCGTTCTCCTGTCCGAAAAGCGTCAGTCGCCGAGGGTGACGACAACCTTGCCCATGGCCTTGCGGCTGCCCAGGTGGGCGATGGCGTCGGCGGCCTTCGCAAAGGGGAAGCGCTCGGAGACGTAGGGCCGGATCTTGCCCTGGGCGTAGAGGTCGATGAGCTCGAGGTTGGCCTTCTGGAAGAGGTCCGGATTGCGGGCCGTCCAGTTGCCCCAGATCACACCCACGATGTCGCAGCCCTTCAGCAGGGGCAGGTTCAGGGGGATGCGGGGGATCTCGCCAGCGGCGAAGCCGATCACGAGGTAGCGGCCTTCCCAGGCGATGGAGCGCAGGGCCGGCTCGGCATAGTCGCCGCCGATGGCGTCATAGATGACGTCTGCGCCCTTTTCGCCGCAGGCCTCCTTGAACAGCTGGGACAGCTGCTTCTGGCCGTCGCGGTCAAAGGGGCCCCGGCCGTAGACCACGCCGGATTCGGCACCGTGACGGATGGCGAGGTCGACCTTTTCCTGGGTGGAGCAGGCAGCGATGACCCGGGCCCCCATGGCCTTGCCCAGCTCGACGGCCGCCAGGCCGACGCCGCCGGCCGCGCCGAGGACCAGCATGGTCTCGCCGGCCTTCAGGTGACCCCGGTCCTTAAGGGCGTGGTAAGAGGTGCCGTAGGTGAGGATGAAGGCGGCGGCCTCATCGTAGGGCATGGCATCCGGGATCGGGGTCAGGCGCCCGGCGGGGGCGACGATCTCCTCGACCAGGCCACCATGACCGATCTGGGCCAGGACGCGGTCGCCCACCTTCACCTCGGTGACGCCCTCGGCGATCTCGGTGACGATGCCCGAAAC
>CAIWHQ010000040.1 GCA_903912465.1 uncultured Alphaproteobacteria bacterium
GGCCCCGGAGGGCAGGGCTGCGGCCAGGGCCTCCCGGTCGAGTTCGAGGTTGTGCGAGGCGATGGCGATGGCGGTCCAGGCGTCGGTCCCGATGGCGGCGAGGGCCGCAGCGGGCGCCTCGCGGCTATAGGCCAGGCCGGGTGCCGGAGGGGCAGACTCCGGACCCTTTCCCCGAACCAGTGTCGTCTCGAAGCCGGATTGCGTGCCCAGCCAGGCAATGGCCAGGGCCGTGGGGTCCGATCCGAAGACGACCAGCCTCTGCGCGGGGTCGCAGCGCCGGCGGAAGGCACCCGGCCAGTCTTCGACGACGTCCGGGGCCCCACAGGCCCGGCGGCTGCCGTCGGTCAGCCAGTCGACCGGGCGTCGGGCCCGCCAGGCCTCGAGCAGGGTCGCCAGGGCGGGATCGTCCGGAGGGATGCGCTCGAGAAGGATCTCGATCCTCGCCCCGCAGAGAAGCCGGATGTCCGGCCAGGGGCTGCCCTCTCCATAAACCAGGCGCCGGGGTGCGCCGTCCTCGAGGCAGGCGTAGGCGTGGTCGGCGATATCCGATTCCACGCAGCCGCCCGAGAAGTAGCCGGCGACGAGGTCTGGGCCTTCATCCCCTGACGGCGAGAAGACCATCTGGGTCCCGACCGGCCGAGGTCCGCCGCCCTCGACGGCCACCAGGGTGGCCAGCACAGCCGGCTGGCCCCGGCTGCGAACCTGGTCAAGGACCGGGCGGACATCATCGACGAATCCGAAGACCGGCCAGTCGGGAAGGGGCGTTCTCATGGGTCGAATTTAACCCCCTGTAAGCATTTCAGAAACCGCTTCTTTAGGCATTGGCGTCAAGATGATGCCTCCAGTCACTCAGGGCGTACCTGAAGAAATCATGTCTTCACCGGTTTCCAAGCTTGGCCTCGGTTCGGGGCAGTTCGCGCTCGACCGGGCCCCGGTCCGCGGTCGTCCGCCTCGCGCTGAAGTCCAGGACATACTCGAAGTCGCGGCCCGCTCGGGAATCCGCCTCTTCGACGTCACCGGCCGCTCGGTTCAGGCCGAGCGCGAGATCGGCGAGGTCCTGCCGCGCCCCGATCGCTTCAACGTCTGTATTTCCACCATCCGTCCGGACCGGGGTCCGGACATGATCGAGGCTGAAGCCCGCGCAAGCCTCGACCGGCTTGGCGTCTCCCAGGCCGAATGCATCTTCGTGCCCTCCGTCGCCGAGCTTCTCGGGCCTCACGGTGCCGCCCTCTGGGACCGCCTGAAGGCTCTGCGGGACTCGGGCCTGACCCGGAAGATCGGGGTCTCCGTCTTTGCGTCCGACGATCCGCTGGGCGTCGCCCGCAGGTTCCGGCCCGACATTGTCCAGGCGCCCGCCAGCCTTCTGGACCAGAGGCTCATCAATGACGGCACCCTGGCCGCCATTGCCGGCCTCGGCATGGAGGTCCACCTCAGGTCGATCTTCCTGAACGGCCTGATCCTGCTGCCGCCCGACCGGGCGCCCAGCCACCTTCGGGAGGCGGCGGCCCGGATTTCCCGCGCCCGCCGCATGATCGCCGAGGGTCGGTCCGATCCCCTTCAGGCGTCCCTGGGCTTTGCCCTTTCGCGCCCCGAGGCCACCGCCGTCCTGGTCGGTGTGGCCTCCGCCGCCGAACTCAACGCCGTGGTCGCCGCCGCCGCCAGTCCGCCGCCGGACCTGGACTGGGACGACATGGCCATCGACGATCCTGACGCCCTCGATCCCGGCTCCTGGGCCGCCGCCTAGGACCTTTCCCCGGACGGGAGCCTGCGGGGCTCAGGCCCAGGCGCCGAAGGGATCCGCCGGTTCCTGGTCCAGTGCCGTCGCCACGGCCGGATGGGTGATCCGGCCCCTGTGGACGTTCAGCCCGCGCGCCAGGTGCAGATCGCCTGCGAGGGCCTCGAGGCCATGATCCGCAAGCTTCAGGACAAAGGGTAGGGTGGCGTTCCCCAGGGCCTCGGAGGCTGTCCGCGGGACCGCTCCCGGCATGTTGGCCACGCAGTAGTGGACCACGCCGTCGACGACATAGGTCGGCTCATGATGGGTGGTTGGCCGGCTGGTCTCGAAGCAGCCACCCTGGTCGATGGCGACATCGACGATCACCGAACCTGGCGTCATGCGCGCCAGATGTTCCCGCCGGACCAGCCGGGGTGCCGCGGCCCCGGGTGCGAGCACCGCCCCGATCACCACGTCCGCGGCGAGGATCTCGGCCTCCACGACATCGAGGCTGGAGTATCGGGTGCGGATCCGCCCGGCGAAGAGGTCGTCGAGCACCCGGAGCCGGGGGATTGACCGCTCTACCACAGTGACCTGGGCCCCCAGGCCCACAGCCATCCGGGCGGCGTTGGCACCGACCATGCCACCGCCCAATATCGTCACCCGCGCCGGCGGCGATCCCGCCACGCCGGGAAACAGGAGGCCCATGCCGCCATTGTGCTTTTGCAGATGCTGGGCGGCGGCCAGGACCGACAGGCGTCCTGCGATCTCGGACATCGGCGCCAGCAAGGGCAGGCCGCCCTGGGCGTCGGTGACGGTCTCGTAGGCGATGGCGGCACAGCCTGAAGCCTGAAGCCCCGCCGCCTGCGCCGGATCGGGCGCCAGGTGCAGGTAGGTGAAGAGGATATGGTCTGCGGTCAGGCGTGCCCATTCCACCGCCTGCGGCTCCTTGACCTTCACGATCAGCTGAGCGCCCCGGAAGACGTCCTCGGCGTCTGCCGCCAACCGGGCTCCCGACGCCGTATAGGCCGCGTCCGGAAAGCCCGACCCTTCCCCGGCGCCCGCCTGCACCACCACCTCGTGGCCATGGGCGATCAGTTCACGGACGGCGGCGGGGCTCAGCCCCACGCGGTGCTCGTCCGGCTTGATTTCACGGGGAACCCCGATCCGCATGGCGCTCTCTCCTGCTGTCCGCCCGGCGTCAGCGCGGGCGAGGGTTAAGTACGCAGTCTGCGAGCCCGTCCCTTCGGACCGTCCCGGCCGCTGCGCCGATCCTTCCGGACCGGCGCTGTACATATGGGCCCGGCTTCGCCGCGCGCCACTTAAGGGGGCTGGGAAGTATCGCGGCAAGGCGGGCGGCCTGGGCCGGGGAGAGGCGGTCGGCACCGACGCCGAAGTTGCGAAGGGCGGCAGCCTGGGCCCCATAGACGCCGGGACCCCACTCGACGGTGTTCAGATAGACCTCGAGGATCCGGCGCTTGCCCCAGCCGACCTCGATCAGCACGGTGAACCCGGCCTCCAGTCCCTTGCGAAGGTAGGACCTCTGCGGCCAGAGGAAGACGTTCTTGGCGGTCTGCTGGCTGATGGTCGACCCGCCGCGGACCCGGTCCGACCGCGCGTTGCTCGCCCAGGCCGCCTGCATGGCCTCGAATTCGAAGCCGCGGTGGCTGCAGAACCCGGCGTCTTCGGCGGCGATGACGGAACGGACGAGGGCGGGCGAGATCTGATCGATAGGGCGCCAGTCACGCTCGAAACCCTTCCCCTCCAGGGACCTCTGGACCATCAGGATCGTCACAGGGGGCGGCACGAAACGGTAGAGGGCAACAAGGGCGATGGGCAGGCCCACGAACAGCCAGAGGGCCGCCACGAGGATCCTGATCCACCATCGCCTCCGGGGCCGGCCGGTTCTGTCGCCTCGCGCCATGCCTGGAGGATAGGCCATGCCTGCGGCGAGGCAAACGCGCTGACAAGCCCAAGGCGCGGGTGCTAGTCATTCGACCACAGTCGCCGGAGGCACCGGCGCAGGGAGGTCCACATGAAGGTCAGTGAAGCGGTCGAACACCGGGTCTCGATTCGGGCCTTCCGTCCGGAGCGCCCCTCTGCAGAGGTGGTGCGGGGGATCCTGGAGGCGGCGGCCCGGGCACCCTCGGGTGGCAACCTGCAGCCCTGGAAGGTCTATGCCCTGGCCGGTGCGCCCCTGGAGGACCTCAAGGCCCGGGCGGCGGCCAACCCGATGGGCGAGACCCCCGAGTACGAGGTCTATCCGGCGAACCTCTGGGACCCCTTCCGGACCCGTCGATTCCAGAACGGAGAGGACCTGTACGCCACCATCGGCATCCCGCGTGAGGACAAGCCGGCCCGCCTGCGCCAGCTGGCGCGCAACACAGAGCTCTTCGGCGCCCCCGTGGGCCTGTTCTTCTGCCTCGACCGCAAGCTCGGACCTCCGCAGTGGTCGGACCTGGGCATGTACATGCAGACGGTCATGCTGCTGGCGGTGGAGCAGGGGCTGGACACCTGCGCCCAGGAATACTGGGCCCGGTATCCGAAGACGGTGGCCGAGGTCCTTGGCCTGGCCGATGACCACATGCTGTTCGCAGGCATGGCGCTCGGCTGGCGGGACGAGGCCGCGCCCATCAACACCCTGCGCTCGGCCCGGGATCCCTTCGAGACCTGGGGAGACCTGCGGGGTTTCTGAGGCTGGAGCCTGTTCCCTTAAGACGGAACGTCCGAAATCAGAATCTTGATCAACGCCGCAAATGTCGTCGTCAATCGACCCGCCGCCGAGGCGGGCCTTGCGCTCCTGACGGCCGGTGGCGATTTCGCCGATGGCGTGATCGCATTCGAAGGACAATGGCTGGGAGCAAACACCTTCCTGTCGTTTGATAAAAAGCAGTGAAGCTGTCGCCGATGCAGAACCGGGAACTGCGCCGCATGTACGACACAGGCGATCACCCTAGCAGCGATCTTTCAGATGTGTTCAGAGTGTCCCAGCCGACGATCTATCGGACTTTGGCAAGGCAGCGGTCTGCAGGCTAAGAGCGCCGGGGTCTTGCACCGTGCAAGCCTCGGTCAGGAAATGAATACTACTTCACACGCTATCGCCCCGGCCCCTTGGCCAGGGCAACATTCCAAGGGGGAAGGTGATGACGGACTGGAAGCGACTGCTTGCCCCGCTGACTCTGATGCTTTTTGCCATGCCGGTGGCGGCGCGCGGTGCCGATCCTTTGCCGTCATGGCATGACACCGGGCCGAAGCAGGCGATTATGGCCTATGTCGGCAAGGTCACCGCGAAAGGTCCTGGCTATGTTGCCCCGGCCGAACGCATCGCAGTGTTCGACAACGACGGAACGCTCTGGCCCGAAAACCCGGTGCCGTTCCAGGCGGCCTATGCCTTTGACGAAATCAGGCGTCGTGCGCCCGCCGAGCCGGCGCTCGCCGCCGACCCGATGGTCCAGGCGCTGCTCGCCGGCGACATGGCGACGCTGCTCGCCGGAAAGCATCATGACGGCTTGCTGCACATCATGGCGCTGACCCATGCCGGGATGACCAGCGATGAATTCAACGCCGCCGTCAGCGCCTGGATGAACACCGCCCGCCATCCAAAGTTCGACCGACCCTATGACCAGCTAACCTATCAACCGATGCAGGAATTGCTTCGCTATCTGCGAGCCAACGGCTTCAAGACGTTCATCGTATCGGGGGGCGGGGCCGATTTCATGCGGGTCTGGAGCGAGCGTGTCTATGGCATCCCACCCGAACAGGTTGTCGGATCGAGCACCCGATCACGCTTTGAAATGCGCGACGGCAGGCCGGTGCTTGTCAAGACGATGGACGCCGTATTCGTCGACGACAAGGACGGCAAGCCCGTGGGCATCCAGCAGTTCATCGGCCGCCGTCCGATCGCGGCGTTCGGCAACAGCGACGGCGACAAGGCGATGCTGGAATATGTCACCATCGGCAATCCGCACCCCAGCTTTGGCATGATCGTCCGCCACACCGATGCGGCGCGCGAGTATCAATATGACGTCAATCCCAAAAGCAGCGGCACGTTGGTGGACGCATTAAAGGAAGCGCCGGCGCGTGGCTGGACGGTGGTCGACATGGCGGCCGATTGGCGGACTGTGTTTGCTGACACAGTGCCAGGAGAGAAAGCTGATGTCCGGGTGACCGAACGGCAATGACGGCTGCACCCGCGATTTCCACAGCGGCGGCCGATGCAAGGTTCCTCACCAGCGTCGCGGCGCTGCTCGGAACATTCACCTGACCTGACCAAACCCCATCTAACCCTGCACCTGAGGTTTGACATAGAAGCGCCCGGCACCCTTGCGAAAGCCCAGAATGCCGCCGGTCCGGCAGGCCGTTATCGCCATCGCGTGCCATGCGCTGCTTTCGACCAGCGCAGGCCATGCCTCGCCATTATCGTTCAGCGGCGATTGGACCCAATTCCTCGCCGCATCGGTTGTGGGCAGCGGCGATTTTCGATCCGATAATCGGTTCCCACTTATCGGAACGTGATCTAGAGGTCGAAAACTCCCGCGCCGCCGGCCTCATCGCCCCAGGCGAGCCGCCCGGCCTTCCGGCTGAAGGCCAGGGCAGAGATGGACTCGCCCTTGTCAGCCTTGCGCATGTCAATCCGCTGGCCAGTGAGGTCGCAGGTCCAGACCCGGCCGTCCTCCAGGCCTGCCGCGACCAGGCGTGAGTTCGGATCCGCCGCCACCCTGGCGACCAGGGCGCTTTCGTCATAGCCGATCTCGGCAGCTTCCTTTCCAAGGGGGCCGGCCGGACCGGAGAAGGGCCAGACAACCGCCCCGTTGGCGCCGGACGTGACCAGCATCTGGCCCTTGGAGAGGAAGGCCAGGCTCTTCACCTTCGCCGGATATCCACCCATCTTCAGGTTCTTGTCGTCGGCGACGCGCCAGCCGTGCAGGGCGTTTTCCTGCATGGCGCTCATCAGGAACTTGCTGTCCGGGCTCCAGGCCAGGGCGATGTGACTGCCGGCCCACTTCAGGAGCTCCGGCTTCTGCTCGGCGATGCGGGCATACCAGAGCCAGGCTCCCCCGTAGGTGGCCGCTGCCAGCCGCCGGCCGCGCGGATCAAAGGCCAGGTCGGTGACGGACCGCTCGTGGGTGAAGAGGCGTCGGAAGTCCGGGGCCGCGACGTCCCGGACCTGGACCTCGCGCCCCGAAGCCCAGGCGATCAGCCCGGACTGCGGACTGGCCGCCAGGGCGTCGATCCAGCGCCCGGGGGATTTTTCCAGCACCTCGCAACCGGAGGACCGGGTCCAGACCAGGGCGCCATCGTCGCCCCCCGTCAGGAGCCCTTGTCCTGTAGGGTGGACCACGGCGCAGAGGACCGCACCGGCATGGGCCGCGTGGACCTGTCCGTCCTCGCTGCGCACGGTTCCGTCGCCGAGGGCGAACCAGGCCCTGTCATCCGCATCGAACAGGGCGGCGGTCACAAAAGCATCAAAGGCATGGGTCATTCCGCCTCCATACCCCCGGCGGGCGAGACTCGGGAAGGGGTGCGTCCGGTTGGGGCTTTACAATCCCGGTCTGATTGGCGATGGGTTTTTCAACACGGTTGGACGCCAGGGGCGTCCTGAAGGGAAGGATTGTCTCATGGGTGCGAAGCTTGGCGGCGGTGGTAGCGGACGCTTCGATCTCGGTCAGAACAGCGAGATCAACGTTACGCCCTTCGTCGATGTGATGCTGGTGCTCCTCATCATCTTCATGGTGTCGATCCCTGCCGCCACGGTGTCCATCAAGCTTGACCTGCCGCCGGCCGTGCCGCCACCGCCCGGGACCAAGACCGAGGAGCCGACGGTCATCAATATCCAGGACGGCGGGATTTTCATCGGCGAAGCCGCCACGACGGTCGACACCCTACCGGCGGACCTGGCCCGCAAGCTGAACAAGCCGGACCCGACCCAGGAGCGCGTCTACATCCGCGCCAACCGCGACGTCCGCTACGGCGACTTCATGGAGGTGATGAACACCCTGCAGGGCAATGGCTACTTCCAGGTCGCGCTGATCAACGAAGAGCTCTGATCGCTTTCCCCAGCAGGGGAACAGAGGCCCGCCCGGGAGACCGGGCGGGCCTTTCTGCTTGAGGGGGGCCGCGGGCTAGGCGGCGCAGGCTTCGAAGCCGGCCTTCAGGGCGTCCGGGTCCAGGTTGCGGCCGATGAAGACCAGCCTTGACGTCCGGGTCTCACCTTCGCGCCAGGGGCGCTGCAGGTCGCCTTCGAGGATCATGTGAACCGCCTGGAAGACCAGTCTCCGGTCTTCGCCCGCGACGCTCACAATACCTTTGGCCCGGAGGATGTCCGGGCCCTGAGCCTGCAGGACATCATTGATCCAGGCGCTCACCCGGGGCCCATTCATCGGCCGGTCGAAGATCAGTGAGACACTGGAAATCCCGGCCTCCGCCGCATGGTCATGGCCGTGAGGATGATCGTGCCCGTGCCCGTGCCCGTGCCCGTGCCCGTGGTCGTGGTCGTGGTCGTGCCCATGCCCGTGGTCGTGCCCATGATCTTCGCAGCTGTCGTCGTGGACGTGTCCAGGCTCGCCATGGGCGGGGTTCAGGAACTCGGGCTGGAGCTCGGTGATCCGCTCCAGGTCGAACCCGCCGCGGCCGAGGATCATGTCCAGGGGCACATTTGACCGCTGGGCGCGATGGATGGGGGCGAGGGGGTTCAGCCTGCGGATCCGCGCCTCAATGTCCCGCAGCTGGGCCTCGCTCACCAGGTCGGTCTTGTTCAGGATGATCTGGTCGGCAAAGGCGATCTGTTCGACGGCCTCCCGGGAGTCCCCGAGGCGCAGGGGCAGGTGGAGGGCGTCGACCACCGTCGTCACGCTGTCCAGTTCAGTACGGGCGCGGACGTCATCGTCGACGAAGAAGGTCTGGGCGACGGGCCCCGGGTCGGCGAGGCCGGTGGTCTCTACGATGATGGCGTCGAAGCCGCCCTTGCGCTTCATGAGGCCGGACAGCACCCGGATGAGGTCGCCGCGCACCGTGCAGCAGACGCATCCATTGTTCATCTCGAAGACTTCCTCGTCGGCGCCGACGATGAGGTCGTTGTCGATTCCCACCTCGCCGAACTCATTGACGATGACCGCATAACGCCGGCCATGGTCCTCCGAGAGGATGCGGTTCAGAAGCGTGGTCTTGCCGGCGCCGAGATAGCCGGTGAGGACAGTGACGGGGGTCTTCTGGGTCATGGTCGTTTCTCTAATCCCTCGGGCCGTCCGGGGGAACAGGCTGCGCAACTTGGCCAAGTCGCCTTTATCATGTTACAAAGTTACACATGGGCTTCCCGGATCCGGGAACGTACCTTCCCTGCGAACCTTCCGACAGAGCTCCGTCATTCCCAACCTGCGAACCGACCTCGCTCGAAATGAACGTCGGACCTGGCTGGCGGCCCTGCTTGTCGCCGGTGCCTCCGGCATCCAGGTGGCGGCAGGTTTCGCTTATGGATCGGTCGCCCTGATCGCCAACGGGGCGCATTCCGGGGCCCACCTCGCCACCCTCGCCGTGGCGGGCCTCGCCTACCGGGTGACCCGCTGGAACGCAGACAATCCCCGACTGGCCCACGGGCCGGGACGGATCGGGGACCTCGCCGCCTTCGCTAACGCCGTCCTCCTGGCCCTGGCAGCCTTCGGCCTTGCTGCTGAGAGCCTCGCCCGGCTGGTCCGGCCGGAGCCGACGGCCTATCCTGCCGCCCTCTACGCAGCGGCCGGCGGGCTCGCGCTGAACCTGCTCTGCATGGCCCTGCTGAGGCCGCCCGCCGCCGATCGCAACCCCGACGCGGACTACAATCTGTCAGCCGCGCACCTCCATGTGTCCGCCGATGCGGCGGTTTCCGCCCTGACGCTTGCGGGCCTGGCCGCCGCCTGGCGCCTTGGCTGGTCCTGGGCGGATCCCCTGGCGGCCCTCTGCGGCGCGGCCCTGATCGCCCATTTCGCCACCTCCATCCTGAAGCGTGCCGGTGCCGCCCTGCTGGACATTCGCCAGACGCCGGCCCTGGAGGCCGAGATCCGGGGTCGCCTGGAGGCGGCGGGACTTGAGCCTCTCGAGGTCCGGGCCTGGCGCCTGGGACCGGGCCGGAACGCGGTCTCTGTCAAGCTCGGGACGCCCGATCCGGAGGCGCCGGATACGGTCCGTCGCACCCTGGTTGACCTGCCTGGCGTCAGCCGCATCTCCCTGGACCTCTCCTGACCCCGGACGGCTTGACGCTGAGCCCCGGATCAGTCCTCAACACCCCTATGCCCGCGTCCCGAGCCGCCTTCCCGCTGCCCCCGCCGCCCCCTGCGCCCGGTCTCCTGGTCCGCAGCCTCGGGGCGTTCTGGGGGATTGCGGACGGACTGTGGGCGGCACCCGGTCTCGCCGCCCGCACCCTCGCCGACCTTCCGTCAGCCGCACGCCGCCTTCCGGAGGCCCTGCTCGATCTTGGGGTCTCTGCCCTCCTGCTTGGCTTTCGCAGGCCCGCCGCCACGCTTTCCGTCGTCTGCCTGGTCACGGCGGGCCCCATCGCCGCCGCCGCCGCCGCCCCCCTGTTCCGGGACCTCGAGGGACCGGCCTCCACCGGCTCCCGGCCGGAAGCCGCCCCGAAGCCCGGCCCTTCCCGCGACCTCGCCAGGCGGCCTGCGCCGCCTGCGCCGCCGGAGGTCGCAACCCAGCTCGCCGCTCTGGATCCGGGCTTTCCCCGGCCCGTGGGGATCGCGGTGATGGACGTCCAGACCGGCTGGATCGCCTCGGTACAGGGGGACCGGCCCTTTCCCCAGCAGAGCGTCTCCAAGCTCTGGGTCGCCCTGACCATCATGGATGCGGTCGACGCCGGCAGGCTGTCCCTCCAACAGGCGGTCACCCTGACGGACGCAGACCGCAGCGTCTTCAACCAGCCCATCACCCACCTGATCGAGAATGGCGTCTACGAGACCTCCGTGGGCGATCTGGTCCGCCGCGCTCTGGTCCAGTCGGACAATGCGGCCAATGACAAGCTGATGGCCCTCGCTGGGGGTCCCGCTGCGGTGCAGGCCTTCCTGGCCTCACGGGGGATTTCCGGCATCCGGCTGGCCGAGGATGAGCGGCGGCTCCAGTCCAGGATTGCGGGTCTGGTCTGGAGCCCTGAGCTGTCCACCTACGGCGCCTTCGAGGCCGCCCGCGCCCGCCTGGACCCGGAGGCCCGGGCCGCGTCCATGACGGCCTATGTCGAGAACCCCTACGATGGTGCCACGCCGGCTGGGGTGGTGCGGGCCCTGGCTGCGCTCCAGCGGGGCGAACTCCTGTCTGAGGCGTCCACCCGGTTCGTCCTCGACACCCTCGGCCGGACGACCACGGGCCCGATGCGGCTCCGCGGCGGCCTGGCTCCGGGCTGGCATGCCGCCCACAAGACGGGAACCGGCCAGGACTTCCGGGGCGAGACCTTCGGGTTGAACGATGTGGGCCTGGTCACGGCGCCGGACGGA